>JANWHV010000021.1 GCA_025450255.1 Chloroflexota bacterium
AGCGCGCCAACACCTGGTCGCGCACCGCCTCCAACTCCGCGCGGCGTAACACGTCGGCGGGCGTCGCCAGGGCGTCGCCCCCTGCCTCGACGATCGCCGCTGCTACCGCCTCGGCCTGCTCGCGGCGGCGGCCAAGGATGGCGACACGGGCACCGGCAAGGGCCAGTCCCCTGGCCATCACCGAGCCCAGCACCCCGGTGCCGCCCGTCACCAGGGCAACGCGGCCCTCCAGGCCAAACAGGCTGTCCAGGTACGTGGCGCGTGTCCCCTCACGATCCGGCATGGTCGCGGCTCCTTGTCTTGTTAACCTCGGCGAAGGGGCGCAGGTGACGCGTGAAGTGCGCCTCGATATTTGCGGCGTAGGCTTCGGAATACGCGCGCAGCAGCGCCATCAAGCGATCGTGGAAACGGAAGGATCCGCCGGCCTGCTCGGTCAGGACGGATCCGAAGGTGACGTGCAGAATCTCACGGGCATCGAACTGGTCGAGCAGGGCGGGGAGCGCCGCGTCGCTCACGCTTTCGGGCAATGGCGCGCGCTCAAGTTGGGCGGAGACGTGGTAGCTGGCGCGATCGGTCTCGTAGCGCCGGCGCGCGAAGATGTATATCTCGCGCAGCATCGTGGGCTCGATCGCGGCGATGGTGCGCAGGGCCTCGAGATAGCTTGTTCCCGCCGTCTTGAGAGGCACGACGCCGCCGGTGAGCTCGGCGCTCACGGCGTAGATGCTGAACTTATCCGATCCGGAGTGCAGGCTCAGCTTGTAGGGGCCAAGGGTGCGGGCGATCGCGGCATGTACGGCGAAGTCCGCCACAAACGCGTCAAGGTCGCCGATATAGTCAACGCCCTTCTCGAAGCGGCCAATAAAGCGCGGCGCGAGGCTCACCCATTGCACGCCGAGGCGCTTCAGCTCGCCGGCGATGTAGACGTGCTCGGCATGGTTGGTCGGCGCCTCGGTCTCGTCGACCGATACCTCTACCTCGAAGGGGCGTCCCGCCGCCGCGCCGGCCAGGTGGCGGTACATGGAGACGGCGTGCGCCACCGCCGGCCCGTATTTCAGGGCGGCGCGGAGCAACGTCTGCTCGGTGAAGGCGATCGCCCGATCCTCGCAGACGATAGCGGCGGCAAGGTAGCGCGCGCCAAGAGCCTGGGAGGAATCTTCCAGGGTATCCCACGGCAGCGTGTCCAGGCGCGCCCGCAGCGTCTCGACCGATTGGCTCTCCACCGTATTGTCTACGTGATCGCCAGGATCGACGGTATAGAAGGTGTAGCCCGCCGCCAGGCAGCGATCGATATCGGCATGGGTTTTGAGATGGTCGGCGTCGGCGCCGAAGCCGGTCCGCCAGCCCTCCTCGAATACACCCCACATGGCGTCATCCATTACCTGCTGGGCGCTCCGCCCGGTGCGTTGCATCTCGCGGATCGACTGCTGGGCAGGGAAGGGCCAGAGATCGCCGCCCACCGCGCGCACGGCGCGGAGGTGCCCGGGCGTGGCGAGCCCCAGCCGGTCGCCCAGGCCAACCGTGGTGCGCAAGCCCATGACGGAGGGACACAGCCAGGCGAAGCGATCCCGCAGCACGGCGGCGTTGCCGCTGCTGAGCGGCGCCAGCAGCAATGTCTGTTCGCGCGCCGCGCGTTGCTCGCCCTCAAGGCCGGCGAACGCCCATGACTCAGCGGGCGCCAGGACGGCCAGGCGGCGCTCGCCATTCTCCAGATCCGCCAGCCCGTAGACAGCGCCGTCGCGATCGACCCGTGAACGCGGATAAACGCGCAATCCCGGCAACGCCGGCGCCGGCACGTCGGCTGTGCTATCGCTCATTGTTTCTCCTTCGCTCACACCGCTTCAATAGCACCGGTTGCTTGCCGATGTCGTAGACCAACCATTCCGGCCCTCAAAGAGCAATCATAGCCTTGATCAGACCGCTATCACGGTCGAACCAGCCGGGGAACGCGTCGATAAGTCCGTCGAACGGGGCTCGATGGGTGATCCAGGGCATCAGATCGATCCGGCCGGATTCCAGGTAGGCGATAATACGCCGGAAATCCTCGCCCACGGCATTGCGCGAGCTGAGAAGCGTCGTCTCGCGGCGATGGAAATCGGGATCGTAGAAGGTAACGTCGCCAGTGAAAAGGCCCACGAAGATCAGGCGGCCGCCGTGCGCGATATAGCTGAATGCCGTCATCATCGACGCCGGATTGCCGGTGGCATCGAAGACCGCCGTGGGCATCTCGTCGCCAACGTGCCGCCGCAGCGTGGCCGGCGCATCGCCGCGGGCGTCCAGGCAGGTGACCTGGGACCACTGGCGCCGGCAGAAGGCCAAGCGTGCTTCGCTGACATCCAGCACCAGCACGTCAGCCCCATCCAACAAGGCGAACTGAATCACGGAGAGGCCGATCGGCCCAGCCCCCACCACGAGCACGCGCTCACCAGGTTCGAGGCGCGCCCGCGCCACGGCATGGGCGCCGATGGCCAGCGGCTCGACCAGGGCTAGTTGCTCATAGGAGAGGGTTGGAGCTGCATGGAGCTTATCGGCGGGGACGGTGGCGTATTGTCTCATGCCGCCATCGATATGCACGCCGAATACCTTGAGGTTCTCGCAGCAGTTGGTTCTGCCGCGGCGGCACGCGTGGCAGTGCCCGCAGTTGAAATAGGGCTCCAACGCGCAACGCGTGCCCGGCGTCAGGTGTGTGGCCTCCTCGCCGCCGGCCAGTACCTCCACGCCCAATTCGTGCCCCAGGATACGCGGGTAGCTAAAGAAGGGCTGCTCGCCGCGGAACGCATGCAGATCGGTACCGCACACGCCAACGCTATGGATGCGAATGAGCGCTTCGTCCGGGCCGGGCTGGCCTGGCGACGGTATGTCTCCATGCACGAAGCGGCCAGGGTGGTCCAGGATGATCGTATCCACTGCGAGCCCCTTTGTTACCGTGCTAGCGTTCCAGCACGACCATTGCGTGACCATGCACGATCGGCACTCGCACGGTTGCGTAGTCCCCCTCCACGATCACCGGCAGAGGCGCCCGCTCGGGAGCAAGATATGCATGGCGTGGCGTCCAGCCGGTGCGTACCTCCAGCGTCACATCGTGCAATGGAATAATGTCCTCGACCAGGTCAAGGTCCGGTGTTCGGCGCTGGGGCACATAGTGCAGGATATGGCATATCAGCCGCTCCGATCCGTCCGTGCCTTTCGCCGCCTGCCGCAACAGCGTCACTTCGGCGGTGGTCGGCAGGTTCGAGCGCAGCAGCGGCGCCGGCAGCAGGCGCCGCAGCAAGGCCGCCGCCAGTTGGCGATAGACAGGATAGCCATGCTGGTAGTAGGCGTGGAAGATAGGGTGCGATAGATATGCAACCCGTCCACGGAGCGCTATCGCGTCGAACGCGGGCGTTGCGATGGTGTCGGGCGGGGTCTGCGCGTGCGAGTTGAAATGCCGCCAGGTGCGCGAAAAGTACGGAGGGATAATGGTGGCGAGAACGGTGGCGCCTGCCCGCGCGCGCACCGCGCTGCCTCGTTCATAGAGCGCGTGATCCATGGCTGGGATCTCGTCCGCCAACGCCGCGGCGGGGCGAAGAAACTCCACGTCATAGTGGGCCGGTCCACGGTATTCGACGCCCATCTCGTTTTCGAGCGCGAATCCCTGTCCATCCGGGCGCAGGCCCGATTCGTGGCTTAGCAGGATGGCGCCTCCAGACGCAAGATACGCCTTGAATTTCGCCGCCAGATCGGGATCGAATCGAACCTCGTCCGGCGCGATAATCGCGCGATACGCCTTGAAGTCCGCGTCACGGTCGATCACGGCGAACTGCACGCCAAGTTGGAGCAGCATGTGCATGGCGCCTTGCTCGCCGGCGAGGCCCGCCGAACGCGTCCCGCTGTGGACCTCGGGCCGGAGCAGCAGTCCCACCTCCACGACCGGCTCCGCGCCACGACACCCTGGGTCCCTGGCCTCGACGGCGGCATAGGTTGCGCCGATGCGGCGGTATGTCTCGCCGTTGAGAGCGCCGCGTGGGTGCAACTGGTCGCCAATGGAGCACGCGGCGCCGCCGGCCAACATGCGGAAGCACTCGTAGTCGAGCGCGGCCTGGCTCTTTACCGTACCGAAATCCGCCCATGAGCGGTGAAAGGCGGCGGTCATGCCGAGCCGAGGCTCGGGGAAGGTTTGGAAAAAGCGGTTGTACAGGGCGACATGATCATAGCCCCAGCCACCGGAGGCCAGCGACTCGATCTCCCAATGGCTGTAGTACGGCGCCTCCGGCCGGATGCCGGTCGCGGGGTCGCCGGAAAGGCGGAGGCGACTATTGAAGAACAGCGTCAAATCCGGACGCAAGCCGCGGACCAGCGTGCTGATGCGCTCCATGAAGCGGCGCTCGACCGTCAGCGCGTGGCGGCGCAGATCACCGTCGTCCTCCGGGTTCAGGCCTGCCGCCAACATGCCGGACAAACAATAGCGGCACACGCAGCCGGGCTGCACCGTCATCACGATATCGAAAAACAGTCCATCCACGGGGTAGCCGCGCACCACTTCCTCCGCCACGGCGGCCACGTGATCGGCGTAGGGGCTGTTCATGCACAGCCATTGCCAGTCGTGCAGCCCGACCGGTCCCAGCGGCGTCCGGCCCGCGGGCATGCCGTCCTTCCGGATCTGCCGCCACTCCGGATGCTGGCTCGCCTGTTCCTCGGCCCACACCACTGTTATATAGGCCGGCACGCGGATGCCCTGGCGATGGCAGGCCGCTATCTGCTCGCCCAGGAGATCGCGCTTGAGGTGCGGATGGAGCGTACCGACTTTGGTGGGATAGTAACTCATGCCGTGATGGCAGGTGGCGAAGCAGGTGATCGAATCGATGCGCGCGTCATGCAGGGTGTGCGCAAACTCCTCGGCATCGAAGTCCGCGCCGACGCCCTCGATCAGCGGCGAAGTATGAAAATCGAGGTGTACCTGGCGACAGCGCAACCGCGGTTCATCGGCGCTCCGGCCTGTTGGCATGCCCATCTGGCGAATCTCCTCTCCGGCGGGGCGACCGGCATGGTTGATAATCGACGAGCGTCAAGGCGATCCTGGCGCGGAAGAGACTGAGCACACGCTCCCGCGATTCGCCCCGTTCGTAGAGCCGCCGGATCATGGCCAATTTGGCGCCCTGCCGTCCCACGACGTCGCGCCGCGTGTCCAGCTCCGCCCTTCGCTCTTTGCCTGGAGTATACCGCGCGGCGGTCGCCGACAGTCTCGCCGATCGTGTATGCTTGCTGCCCGTGCGCTTGGACAGCGCCGCCAATACCGGCGATAACGCGGATCATTTCCGAGATTGTACAGGCTCGAATGAAGCTAGCGGCATGTGAAGGCTACACCTCTATCGCGACCTCGCGCAGGGAGACCGCCGCGTGGAAGCCGGCGCGCAAGGCCACGTGCTGGGACGCCGTATTCGCGTTGCGGCTGAAGTAGACGGATTGCCGGCCTCGGGCCAGGATCGCTCGTGCCGCGCCGCCCACCACGGCGGTCGCCAGGCCGCGCCCACGCTGCTCCGGCGCGGTGAACAGGTGGCAGATCTCCTCGGTGGCGCCCGTCTGGTAGCCGCAACAGACGTGGGCCACCAACTCCTCGCCGTCGCGGATGCCGAATGCCTGCCAGCCGCGCGCCAGGTGCTCGGCTAGCAGATCGAGCAACCAGGACCGTGACCGTGCCTGGGCCGCGGCCACGTCTCGTGCTGTCACTACACGGACGCGAGGGTCGGCCGGGCCGGCGATATCAACTGCCGCGACGGTGAACATGGTGATGTCGGTCAGCAGCCGCACGGCGCCGATCTCTCGCTCAACCACGTCTGCTTGCCAGGGCCTGTGCAGCATCAGCCGCGCTGGCCGCTCGCGCAGCGTGGCGAGCACGCGTCGCAGGGCTATGGGGCCGATGGCGTCCAGCCGCAGCAGGCCCACCGTGCCGGACGCGCTTCGGGGCGCGATGGCCACGCCTACCAGGGCTTCGCCGCTCTCCGCCAGGCCCACGATCTCGGCGCGTTCATGCAGCAAGGTGGAGGCGATGTGGAAATTAACGATCGGGTCGCGGTCGAGAAAGCGCAGCGCGCGTTCAGTGCTTTCGCCGTGTCGTGGTCCCTGCCCCAGCGCCATTGTCCGTCTCCCCGTGGTTCCCTGGCTGATGCCGCGCCGTCCCTCGCGTTTCGGTGAGGACCGCGGACCTTG
>JANWHV010000022.1 GCA_025450255.1 Chloroflexota bacterium
AGTGTCCGCGAGACGGTACCCGACTGGGTGATCGAGGAGGCGGAACAGGTCGAACTGATCGACATGGCGCCAGAGGCGCTGATTCAGCGCATGAAGCACGGCAATATCTACCCGCCCGAGCAGGCAACGCGCGCCCTGGAGAATTTCTTCACCGCCGGTAATCTCACGGCCCTACGGGACCTCGCCCTGCGTGCCACCGCCAGGGGCGTCGAGGAGAAGCTGAGCCAATACATGCGCGGTATCGAGGATCGCGACGCGCCGCTTGCCGTGGCCGATCGTATCCTGGTGGCCATCGACCATCGGCCGTTGGCAAAGATGCTGATCCGGCGTGGTTGGCGCATCGCCTCGGCGCTGAAAGCCGATCTGATCGTCGTACACGTCGAGGCGGAGCGCGGCACGCGCGCAACGCAAACGATGGAAGAGGATCGGCGCCTCCGCGCGAGCTTGCAGCTCGCGGATGAGCTGGGAGCGCGGACCGTACATTTGCGCGGCAAGGTCGCGGACGAAATCGTCGCCTATGCCCATGCCAACCGCGTTACGCAACTGGTGATCGGACAGTCGACCCGTGGACGCTGGCAAGAGCTTCTGCATGGTTCGGTCAGCCACGATCTGGTGCGCAAAGCACACGGTATCGACGTTCTGGTCGTAGCACGACCCCATGAGCCATCGGGGCACGACCGCCACGAGCGTCATTCCGGCTAAGCGCCCGCGGCCACATGTGACAAGGGTGCCGCGTGACGCCCTGAGCGGCGCCGCATACCTGGTATAGTAGCGGCATACGGAGGGCCGGCATGGTCGCTCAGAAAGAATTACGATACAGGACCGTCGAGGAGTGGCGCGAGCTTGTACGGCAAAGCCCGGACCACAAATACGAATATGTCGATGGACAGATCTACCTCATGGCGGGTGGGACAGGCGCCCATAACCGCATTTGCAACAATGCCACGCACCTGCTCGAGGATGTGCTCGAACGAACGCCCTGCAGTGTATATAGTTTGGATATGGCTACACGTGTATCGATATCCCGCTATACATATCCCGATGTAGTCGTGACGTGTGACGCTGGGGAAGCGGCGACAACCAGGCTGACGGAAATACAGTCGCCCCGCGTCGTCTTTGAAGTCTTGTCGTCGACGACCGAGGCATACGACCGCGGCGTGAAATTTAGCTATTACCGCCAATGCCCGACTGTCCAGGAATACGTGCTCGTGGCGACGGACCGCCAGGCGGTGGAGGTGTATCGGCGCGCCGCCGATGGCTGGGGCACGTTTCAGGCGTACGGACCCGGCGACGAGATAGCGATCACCAGCCTTGATGTGCGGTTCTCGCTCGCCGCCCTGTATCGGCGTACCGACATACCTGAGTCGCTGTCCGACGACCAGCCTGAAGGTAACACGGGCGCGTAGCGCATCCTTCGCTGTGCGTCCCAACGCGGAATCGTACCATCTCGACTCCGTCAATCGGAGTTGCCGCTGCGCCGCGGATTGGGTGGGCTATCGTTTGCCGCCAGTCCTGAAATAGCGCGACACCAGCGGAATCGCTCATCACCGGTGTGCGACGGGATTGCTGCTATGCTACTGGAGGATGTTGAGAGTGCGGGATAGTTATGCAACAAACTGTGGCACTGCGCGAAGCCACCGACGCCGATCTTGAGTTCTTGTTCCATGTCTACGCAAGCACCAGATTGGAAGAGCTAGCGCCGTTACATTGGGACGAAGCGGCGAGCGCGGCCTTCCTCAATATGCAGTTTCATGCTCAGCACACGCACTACCACACCCACTTTGCCGGCGCCGACTATCTTGTTGTTCTGTTGGACGACGCGCCGGTAGGCAGGCTCTATATCTATCGCACCGACGAGGAGCTGCGGGTTATGGACATCGCTTTGCTGCCGGCCTACAGGGGCGCGGGTATCGGCTCAAGACTGATCGCGGATGTGATGGCCGAGGCACGCCAAGCGCATAAAGCGGTACGACTGCACGTCGAGCCATTTAACCGCGCCCTGCGGCTGTACGAGCGCCTTGGGTTCGTCAAGGTAGGCGAGGCCGGCCTCTACTGGCTTATGGAGTGGTCGCCTCGGGGCGCGCCCGCTGATTGAAGATAGCCTCGTACTGGTAGCTCTCGCCATCGACGCCCAACGGCACGATGAACAACGGGAATCGGCCCATCGTAGGGTGCTCGAACGCGTATGTCGCCTGGGCAATAAAGCGCGAGCGCGGCCCGTGGAATAGCAATGAAAAGCGCTCCCATCTGGGTTGGCCGCCGTCCGCCGCGTTCGGGCCGACTTCCGTCGCGGACGAGAGCATAAGCTCTACCACTTCTTCCGGCGCTAGGTGAACGGCAAAGACCGATCCCGTGAACTGGGCGAACTCGGCATAGGTTGGGTTGCGATCCATCGATTATCTCCCTGGCTCCTAAAGGTACAACGAATAGCGCGCGGCGTGTCGGGCCATGCGGCGCTCGTCGGCCGTGAGAACGTTAAATGTCTGTTTTGGCACGATTCTCTAGCTTATAGTGCATTGGAATGCCATGTCGATAGTGCTACACTGGTCACGCCTGGATGCCGGTTCGTGGACGATATCCACGCGGTGGAATTAGTCGTTTGTAGTCGCAGTTGGGAACCTTTGATGGCAGTGACGCCTGGATTATCCATGACGGAGAACTGACATGCCGAAGTTCGTGGCGCCATCGCGGCGCCAGTTTATCGTGGGCGCGGGGCTTGCCGCGGGCATGGGCGCGCTGGCGCCTATCGGCGCCGGCGTCGCCAACGCGATGGAAGTTTCAACTGACGCTGACAGGTTGGCCGATACCGCCGGCCTGCTGCATCGCGCGGACTTCGCGGCTCTGCTTGGCCAGCGTTTTGACCTCCTGGCGCCCGGCCGCATATCGCAAGTCTTGACGCTCGCCGCCGTGCTCGATCCCAAGCCGCATCGAGCGCGCGTTGGCGCCCGGCGATACGCGCAGCCGCGCCTGGAGAGCTTTTCTGTTGTGTTCAGGGGCATGGGCAGGTCGTTGCCGCAGGGTACATATGCGCTGTCGCACCCTCGCCTGGGACGATTTTCCCTCTTCATGGTGCCGGGGGCGCGAACGGCGGGCGCCCAGTCTTATACTGCTGCGTTTAATCGGCTACTGGGCTAGAGGAGACACACTGTGGGTTCTCCATTCCTTGGCGAGATTCGCATGGGCGGCTGGAACTTCGCGCCGCAGGGCTGGGCGTTCTGCGACGGCGCGCAATTGAGCATCAACCAGAATGACGCGCTGTTCCAATTGATCGGCACGACCTACGGCGGGGACGGCGTTAACACGTTTAGTCTGCCTAATCTACGGGGCCGCCTGCCGATACACATGGGTAGCGATCCGCAGGGTAACCCGTACGTGATAGGCCAGGTCGCCGGCAGCGAATCAGTCACGCTGATCAACGCGCAATTGCCATTGCATACGCACCCGGCGCAGGCCGATACTCGGCCCGGCAGCCAGACAAGCCCTACCGGACACTATTGGGCAGGCGCGGCGGCAAACTCCTACGCCGGGTCGGGGAACGCGAACATGAACCCTGGCGCGATCGGCGTTGCCGGCGGCAGCCAACCGCACGACAACATGCCCCCATTTCTGGCAATAAACTTTGTCATTGCGCTCTCTGGCATCTTTCCATCGCAGGGTTAACACGGGTCGTACTTGATGTGTCGCGGAGACGGTAATTACTGGCGCGGCGCCGCCGGCTGACGAAACCCGGCTTGCACGCATTCGAGCCCCGTCAGGCAATTGTGTTCTAGGTCGAATGCGGTCGATGGTCGCACCGCGCGGCATATCGACTCTTATCCGCCAATTTGGGAGGAGCGGAACGTGGCCGAGCCATTCTTGAGCGAAATACGTATAGTTTCGTTTAACTTTCCACCAAAGGGCTGGGCCTTTTGCAATGGACAGATTTTGCCGATTAATCAGAACCAGGCCCTATTCTCGCTGCTGGGCACGACGTATGGGGGGAACGGCACGGTCAACTTCGCCCTGCCGAACCTGCAGGGCCGGGCGCCCGTACACATGGGGCAGGGCGCCGGCTTATCGCCGTATACACTGGGCTCGTTCGGCGGCGTGGCCAATCACGCGTTGACCCAGAGCGAGATGCCGCAACATACCCACGCCGTATCGGCTTCGAGCGCCAGCGCGAGTGTGCGAATACCGACCGGGAACTTCTGGGCGGCGGCATCCACGCCGAGCTTTTCCGCCACGCACAATGCGATCATGTATGGCGGGGCGATCGGCGCGCAAGGCGGAAGTCAGCCGCACAACAACATGCCGCCGTACCTCGTGCTCAATTTCATCATTGCGCTTGTGGGCATCTTCCCATCGCGGAACTGATGCTCGTTCCAGTGCATGGCCGGGGACGTCGTCTTCGGTGAGGGGGTGTATATAATGTCCGACCAATTCTTGGGCGAAATACGCATCGTGCCGTTCAATTTTCCACCACAGGGCTGGGCAGCCTGTGATGGAGCGGTGCTCCCGATTTCACAGAATACCGCGCTATTTTCGCTCTTGGGCACCAATTTCGGCGGCAATGGTCAGACCAACTTTTCGCTGCCGGATTTGCGCGGCCGGGCGCCGCTTGGCTTCGGCAATGGCCTGGGGCTTACACCGCGAAATCTCGGCGATGCAAGTGGTGAGGAAGGCGTGACCTTGCTGTCGAGTGAAATGCCGGCCCATACACACACCGCGGTCGTGGCCGGCGCGGCGGGCACGAGCAAGAGCCCCGGCAATAATACCTGGGCCGAGCAGCGCGCGTTCCTGTACGCCAAGACCACGAACACGACCATGGCACCCGACGCCCTGCAAAGCGCGGGCGGAACTCTACCACACGAAAACCGGGCGCCATATCTGACGATGAACTTTATTATTGCCCTGACCGGCATTTTCCCGTCCAGAGGGTAGCGGCGATTGTACGCACAATGTACGGCTGAGCGGCGCGTTGGACAGCCGGCCATCAGTTAAGGAGAGGTCGATTTATGGTAGGGCAGCGCTTCGCGAAGCACGGAACCAGGCTCGGCGCGCGAACTCGACACGTTGTACCCACGCACCGGCGCTTGATTGCCCTGCTGCTGGCCTTTGCCCTACTGCTGGCACGTCCTGGCGACGCGTTTGCCGCCACCGACGGCTCGCTTGATCCATCGTTTAATGGCACCGGCCTGGTCACTACCAACATTGGCGGCGCCACCCGCACCGATGATACGCCGAACGCCGTAGCGCTCGAGGTAAACGGCAAAATCGTGGTGGCGGGCTATAGTAGCGGCACCAATGTGGCGCTCGTTCGTTACAACCGGAACGGTACGCTCGACGGAAGTTTTGGCTCCGGCGGCATCGCGACCACCGACTTCGCGGGCACCGACAACATCGTTATCACTGGCGTGGCCCTGCAAAACTTCGCCGGGGTGATAAAGATCGTCGTCGCGGGCTACGACACGACGAATAACCAGGCCATACTGGCGCGCTATACCGACGTGGGCGCGCTCGACACGACATTCGGCGCCGCGCACACCGGCGAGGTAAGCAGCGATTGGAACAGTTCCGGGCTCTCGGTGGCAAACGGCATGGCCGTACGGCAGTCCGACAACGAGATCGTGCTTACGGGCTACGACCTCAACGATCTGGTGGTGGCCGGCTACACCAGCGCGGGCGTCTTCGATAGCGCCGGTTTCGGCGCCGGTGGGATCAGCGAATTTGATTTCGGCAATGCCGCGCTCGATAATGCGAATGCCGTCGCCATCCAGAATGCGAGCACCAGCACGCACCAGGGCACGATTGCCGTCTCCGGTTTCCACAGTGACGGCGCTGGGAACACGTCCTTTGGTATTGCGCGCTTCAGCGCGGTGGGCGCCTTGAGCGGGACCACGGTGACCGCCTTCACAACGCCAACGGACAATTCGGCGGCGAATGCGGTGGCGATCGAGCCGGACGACTCCATACTTGCCGGCGGTTTCGCGACCAATCCCGCGCTGACGACGGACTTCGCGCTGGCGCGCTACAGCGCCGGCGGCGCTCTGGATACGTCGTTCGGAGGCGTGTCCTTCGCCGGCCTGGTAACCACTCCGTTCAGCAGCGGTTCGGCGATCGACGGCCTGGCCCTCCAGGTAGACGGGAAAATCGTCGCGGCGGGATCCGTGGCGGGGCCTGGCGGCACGTCCAGGTTTGCTCTCGCGAGGTACAGCGCGACCGGGGCTCTCGATACCGCCAGTTTTGGCACCGCCGGCGAAGTGACCACGAACTTCAGCACGGGAAGTACTGACTTTGGGCGCGCGGTGGCGATCGACTCGGACGGCATCTTGGTAGCGGGCAACAGCGCGGCGTCCGGAAGCGACCAGGATTACGCGGTGGCGCGCTACCTGATCCCTAGCCCGCCCGTCGTCACCACGAACCCGACCAATTTATCCGTCGTGTCCGGCCAAACCGCAACCTTTACCGCGGCGGCCTCAGGCAACCCGGCTCCTACCGTGCAATGGCAGGTCAGCACAAACGGCGGCAGCACGTTCACGAACATATCCGGCGCCACGTCCATCCCGTTGAGCTTCACCGCGAATATCGCACAGAGCGGCAACCAGTATCGAGCCGTCTTCACGAACGGCGTCGGATCCCCGGCCACCACGACCGCGGCTACGCTCACCGTGAATAAGGCGGACACCTCCACGAGCGTAAGTTCGTCGGCCAATCCCACGGTGTTTGGTCAGTCCGTGACCTTCACGGCGTCGGTGAGCGCCAACCCGCCGGGATCGGGCACGCCGACCGGGACGGTGACCTTCAAGGATGGGACCACGACGCTGGGTACCGGCACGATCAGCGGCGGTAGCGCCACCTTCAGCACCGGCAGCCTATCAGTCGCAAGCCATTCGATTACCGCCGTCTACGGGGGTGACGCCAACTTCCTGACCAGCACCTCGCCGATACTGAGCCAGGATGTGACCACGGACGAGACATCGACCGTTTTGACATCGTCGGCCAATCCCTCGGTGTTTGGTCAGTCCGTGATCTTCACGGCGGCGGTGAGCGCCACCCCGCCGGGATCGGGCACGCCGACCGGCACGGTGACCTTCAAGGACGGGACCATCACCCTGGGTACCGGCGTGCTCAGTAGCGGTAGCGCTACCTTCAGCACCAGCGGCCTCGCCGCCGGCAACCACACCATTACCGCCGTGTACGGAGGCGATGTTAACTTCACCTTCAGCACGTCCAACATTGTGGACCAGGTGGTGAAGGGCACAACCACCACGACGGTTGTCTCGTCCTCGTTAAGCAGCGTGTTCGGCCAGCCGATCACCTTCACCGCCGGCGTCACCTCCGGGTCACCGGGCACGCCCACCGGCACCGTCACCTTCAAGGACGGCGCCACTACCCTGGGCAGCGGCGCCTTGA
>JANWHV010000023.1 GCA_025450255.1 Chloroflexota bacterium
ATATCTCAAGAATTGGCTCCAATACCCGTTCTGAAAGCCGCCCACCCACAATGCAGTTCAATTGACCAACCGCCAACTCGGCCGCGTCGTACCCGGCGGCGCTGATAGTCGCCAGATCGGCGTCCAGCACGTATGCCGGCACGCGCACGGTACGGCCTATGTTGACGACCCGCCGGTTAACTCCCAGGGGATCCGTGTTGCTTTCCATCGTCGCCTCTCGCAGTCGTTGTTGCGGCGCGGTCATACCGCCGCGCCGCACGTCACGCAGTCTCTTCGCACCAAAGCATGCGATTCCGTGGTCTAGCCAGCGATGCATTCGGAGCGAGTCCCCCGATCGCCCGGCATAATGATGTAGCATTGCCAGGCTCGCTCCAGAGCGGCTTCGTGCATGTACTGATGTGGCGCATTTCGCGGACGCCGCCGCGTCTTGAGGAGAGATCCGCTGGTATATGATAAGGGGCGCCCATGAACCCGTCCTGGCCCTTCCTTCGTATCGCGCATCGCGGCGCGGCGGGCCTGGAGCCCGAGAATACGCTGCGCGGTATCGATGTGGCGTTGCGCTACGGCGTCGAAATGGTGGAGATCGACGTCCGGCCCTGTGCCGACGGGACGCTGGTGGTGGTCCACGATGATGACCTGCGGCGGGTGGCAGGCCGGCCGGGGCGGGTGAGCGCAAGCACGCTCGCGGAACTGAAAGCATTTGACGTGGGAAAAGGTGAGCGCATCCCGACCCTGGATGAGGTGCTGGCCATGTTGCGCGGACGAGCGCTGGCCAACATTGACCAGAAGGCGGATAACCTGGCGCCACAACTGCTCAGGTCGATCGATCGCGCCGGCAAGCGCGACGAGACGATGATCTCCGGTGCGGCGCTGGGCACGTTCAGGGCAATGCGCGAGCTAGCCCCTGTTGTCGGCGTCGCCCTGAGTCTCGACGCCTCCTGGGGCGCGGCCCCTAAATTATGGTTGGCGCGACACACGGCGGCGGGCGCCCGCGGGCAAGCCGGATGGATTAAGGCCAGGGCGCGCCAGGCCGGCGTGCAAGACGTAACGCTTGACTACCATCTGGCCTCGCCGGGCGTGGTGAAGCGCCTGCACCGTGCCGGCATGGTCGTGCTGACCTGGACGGTCGACGATCTAAAGACCATGCGCGCGCTCCAACAGGCAGGGGTGGACGGCATCACCAGCAATCGGCCGGACTTGTTGGCGGAGCTGGTATAGATCCGGCTACGATCCGCTCAGTAGCTCCTCGATGCTGGATGCCGTCACAACCAGGTCCAGCATCCGATCGAGTGTCTCGGCGGAGGCCGACGCGATACGGCTCTCCACAGCCGGCGACACGGTATTGAAGCGGCGTTGCACCTGGCGCCGCGCGATCTGGCGGCGTGCTTCAAGCGCGCCCTGCTCCAAGCCCTGCTCCAGTCCCTGCTCCAAGCCCTGTTCACGCCCTTGCAATAGAATCTTGTCGGCCCAGGTCAACTTGGTCGCTTCCATATACCGCCTCCTCGTCGTCCTGGCTTCCCAATAGGATACAGTACAGCACGGCAAGCTGACGCGGCGCTCAGCTCACTGGGCGCCGCGTGCTTCCGAAGGTGGTCGACGGTCCGTGGGATACGTGCCTCAGGCGAGCAGGCGAGCCGGCAGATAGTGGCTGTGTGCCGCCGCCATCTCATCGTAGAGATCGGTTGCCTTGCGCAGCGACATCACCAGCGGGTTGGTTGCCAGCGCTCGGATGGCATCAATGCGGCTGCCGCTCCATGCCGCCTCCGCCGCCAACGCCTGGTATTCGCCGAGCATCTTCACCAGGCCCACCACCTGCCTGGGCATGTGGCCCTGGGCCACGGGATAGATCCCGCTGGCATCGATATAGCCGGGGACTTCCACGACCAGGTCGTCGGGGAAGTCGGCGATGGCGCCACGGTTCGGGACGTTGACCGGCAAGACTTCCTGGCGATCGTTAAACATGGCATCCATCACATCCAGGGCAAGCTCCAGTTCGCTGATGCCGCCGCGCGATCGCTTGGGATCCAGCACCGGCACGTCTTTCGTCGCTTGCTCTCGGTAGTGCGCCCAATAGTCGGGGACGGACGCCATGATGTCCTGCGAGCGCGTGGTGGGCTTGGCCTTGAGCTCGGCCAGAATCTCGTCTTTATAGTAGTAGTAGGTAAAGTACGAGTTGGGTATGGCGTCCATGGTCACCGCGAGCTCGAGCATGCGGCGATCGTCTTTAGCGAGCGACGGATTGTCCTTCTCTCGTTCCCACGCCTCGTGCAGTAGGGGAATCATGTCCTGACCGTCATAGGTTTGGCGCACGCCCCACGATCCGTGGTTGAGGCCAATGACCGTTGCATCGGCCTTGGCCGGGTCGAGTCCCGCGGCCAGCGCCGCGTCCCGTGAGGTGTAAATCGGGCCCTCGCACAGCGACACGCACGGGATGAACGAATGGTGGGTAATCGCCTCCGCCACGAGGTTCACGGGGTTGGTGTAGTTAAAGAGACGCCCACGCGGGCACACCTGCTCCATATCCCGCACGATGCCTTGCATCACGTTGATCGAGCGGAGAGCCATGAAGAAGCCGCCCGGCCCCTGCGTTTCCTGGCCAATCAGCCCGTGCTTGAGCGGGATGCTCTCGTCCAGGTAGCGGGCCTCAAAGCCACCTGGCCGGAAACTGGTCAGCACGGCGTCGCAGTCCGCCAGTCCCGCCCTCCTATCCGTGGTGGTGGCGATCGTCAGGTCCATGCCCTTGTGACGGGCCATTTTCGTGGCGATTGTCTTCACCAGGTCGAGTCGTTCGGCGCTCAGGTCGATCAGCACGATTTCGGAGCCCTGAAAGTTTTCACCCTGCTCGATGAATGAGGCGACGGTGCCGGGCGCGCGCGTGCTGCCGCCGCCGATGTACGCCATTTTGATCCGTGCCACGTTTCTCTCCTTCTAGACTTTCAACCGTGTCCCATATCCGCCGTTTCCAGGGGTGCTGGTTAGCGTGTCGGCGCCGCTCATGGCATGGCCTCCGGGCCGGCCGGCCGTGGTCAGCGCAACGCCAAGCGCCGCGTGTACGGCCCCATATAAAGCGGCATCGCCTTGCAACTGTGATAAGCGTAACAGAGGCGCGCTGGCGACCTGCCGGCGCAGCAGCGCCTCAATAGGACGAACGAATAGCTCGTCCGCGTGTGGCAGGTCCGCCAGGTCGCCGCCCAGAATCACTATCTCCGGATCGATTACCACGACGAGATTGATCAGCGCGGCGGCCAGGTACTCGTTCATCTGCTGAATGATCTCGTTAGCATGTGGGTCGCCCGCGACCGCCTGCTCACAGACGCGGTCGGCTGTGTCATATGGCAGCCCTCGCGCCGCGGACGCGGTCACCAGGCGATTAATGCCGGATAACGATTCGAGGCACCCATGGGCGCCAAACTCCTGGTAGAGGTTCGCGCGGTCGATCACCATGTTGCCGATTTCACCCGCCGCTTCCGAGCTGCCCCGAAACAATTGCCCATTCAGGATCAGGCCGGCGCCGATACCACGGCCAACGAAGAGATAGGCGACGTTGTAATAGCCTTGCGCGCAGCCGGAATGGCTTTCGCCGATGGCGGCAAAGTTGACGTCGTTGTCCATGGCCACGGGCACGCCAAACATCCGCTCCAGTTCACGTTGAAGTGGACGGTCGTTCAGGCCCTCCGCGCGCGGCGCGGCCGCATTGACCGAAAGCAGTTCCGGCTCGTCCTGGAGCGGTCGATCGTTCAGCCCCGGAGTATGTTTGTCTGTAGTGCCGCTGCCGTGCGTCACATGGACCACACCGGGGACGGCCACGCCGGCGGACAGGATAGTTGCCGGTTTCCGCGGCACGCCGGCGATTGTCTGCTCGACGAGCCTGCGAAGTTGGGGCAGTACACTCTCGCGGGTCTCAAGTGCCAGCGGGCGTTCCGTCCGGCAAACAATCTCACCTTCAAGAGTCGCAATGGCCGCGCGGGCATGCCGGGTGCCCAGCTCAAGGCCGAGGACGACCCCGGCATCGGCATGAAAAGTATAGAGATCGCCCAGCCGGCCGCCAGTCGGTCGTGATTTCCCCACGCATTCAATCATGCCCTCCTGCATCAATTCGTCCATAATCCGGGACGCGGTCGGGCGCGACAGCTCAAGACGCCGCGCTATGTCCGCGCGTGAGACCGGCCCCTCGGCGCGTATCAGTTGCAGCGCCTTAATACGGTTAGGCACGCGGTGGAACTCGGTCGCCCACGGTACCTGTCTATTCATGCTGCCTCCCTGTCTAAATATGGACACGCCACAGGCCCCATGTTATGGTCTGTAACAAAGTTATGCAAGGAGGTGGGCGCGGACATTTGGCGGGGGCGGTTCATCCAATATTAGTCTGGACGTGCTACACTTTTGCCACCGATACTCCGGCAAGGCACTCATTCATCTCTTGACGTTAAGGCCGGGGCACGGTGAAAGGCCGAAAGGGAGGATCTGGTATGGACGTGGAGAAGTCCCAGGATCAAACGACGTTGTTTGGTCGACCGATTGAGCGCGGCGAGTTGCTGAAGCTGACCGGCAAGGTGTTGGCTGGCGGCGCCGTGGCAGGCATGTGGCTAAGCCCGGACCTGGCCCATCACGTGGAAGCCGCCGCGCGCGGCCAGGCGAGCGGCGGCTCGCTTACCATCATGAAGCAGTACTCTCCCGTAAAGGCTAAATGGACGAAGTACATGGCCACCTTTACCAAGGAGACGGGCATCAAAGTCAATCTTGACGATGTAATCTACAACAACCAATATCAGAAGATCACCGTTCAGGGGCAGGCTTCGGTCCCCGGCGACGATCTGGTAGAGATCGATACAATCTGGACCGGCTCGTTCGCCGGCGCCGGCTTCACCCTCGATCTGACGGACTTTCTGCCCGCCTCGGTACGGAAGCAGATTGCCGCGCCGTCACTCGGCGCCGTTGCATATAAAGGCAAGGCATTCGGCGTGCCGGAGTATAACAGCTCGAAGCACTTTTACTACAACGTCAAGATGCTGAACTCGGTCGGCATCATGAAGCCGCCGGCCACGCTCGACGAGCTCATGCAGGCCTGCGAAATCTTGAAAAAGAACAAGGGCAAGCTGGGCATCCAATATCCGATGTCCTGGTCGTGGAAGCAGGCCGAGGGCCTGACCTGCGACTATGTGCAAATGGTCGACTCGCTGGGCGGCCGCTTCTACGCCACCGACAACGTGACGCCGGTCTTCAATAAGGGCGCCGGCGTGCAGGCGTTGACCTTGATGAAGATGATGCTTGAAAAGGGCTATGCGTCTCCGGGTTCGCTGTCGAACACCGAGACGAATGCGCAGAGCGATATGCTGGCGGGCAAGGTTGCCATGGAAACGAATTGGGAAGGCACCATGTCGGCATCGGTCGACAAGACGCAGGCGGTCAAGTCCGTGTTGGGCCAGATCCGCATGGCACTGATCCCCGGCAGCAAGGGTCGCCTTAGTGGATCGTGTCTCGGCCCCGAGGGCTGGGCGATCATGAAAGCCTCGCCGAATGTGAGTCAGGCCAAAGCCTTTATCAACTGGTGGATTAGCGCCAAGTCGCAGATTCAGGGCATGGCCGTGTTCGACCAGTTCCCCATCTACTCCTCGCTGTACAACGACGCAAGCCTGGCCAAGATCGTAAAGGCCGGCGACGGAGTGGATGACTTCGCGGTGTATGGCAAACAGTTCGATTATGCGCAGGCGCGGCCGAACTTCCCAGGATACCTTGCCGCTTCCTCGAAGCTGCAAGTCCACTTGCAAAAGGCCCTCCAGGGTTCCGAGTCGCCGCAAACGGCACTGAATAACGCGGTATCCGACATGCAGCATGTAACAGGTGGCGGCGGCAACCCGTAGATAGAAGACGTCACCATGGTTTGCGCGCGGGGGGCAGGACATTGTCTTGCCCCCATGAAGTTGGCATCCCGGTCAGCATGAATGGGTAGTCCGACGGCTGCAGTAGACGCACAGCGCAGTCTCGCCAATCCCGACGCGCGCGAGATGAAGGAAGCCAACCTGGCGTTCCTGTTTATCTCGCCTACGCTGCTGATCGTCGGCATCGTTTTCATCTGGCCGGTACTCTACTCTCTCTGGCTCAGCTTCAACCGCTATAACCTCACCTCGTCGCCGAACCCAAGCTTCGTATGGTTCCACAACTATACGCTGATTTTTACCGATCCTGTCTATCGTTCGGACGTGTTGTCGACTACCTGGACGACGACCCTCTTCACGATCATCTCCGTCCCGATCGAATTGCTTCTTGGGCTTGCCTTTGCCCTGCTGCTTAACGAGGAATTCCGCGGCCGCACCGTTTTTCGCTCGGTGATGATCGTGCCCTATGCCATGCTCACTATCAGCAATGGCCTGGTGTGGGATTACATTCTCGACCCGTCCTACGGCACGCTCAACGTTATCCTGCACCGCTGGGGCCTGATCGGCGACTATCAGAACTGGCTGGGGACACCGGCCGGCGCCATGGGCTGGGTGATCGTCGCCGACGTCTGGAAAACCACGCCCTTTATGACCATTATCTTGCTGGCGGCCCTCCAGACATTCCCCGGCAACATCTATAAAGCCGCCGAGGTGGACGGCGCCGGCGCGCTCAGGCGCTTCTGGACCATAACTTTGCCGATGCTCAAATCGGCCATCCTGGTTGCGCTGGTTTTGCGGACACTCGGCGCATTCCGCGTGTACGACATTATCTACGTGCTGACCAGTGGCGGTCCGGCCAATGCCACCAACGTTCTGAGTTACTATGTCTACCAGCAGGCCTTTCAGAACTACTTCATCGGCTACGCCTCGGCCGTGGCATATCTCACAACCATCGCCATGATCGCGATCATTCTCATCTATCTCTGGGTGCTGCGATCGGATTCGGCGGCATGAGCGGGCATCGCCATGGCTGGTTCCGACGTATTTTAATCCCCATTGGGCTGGCGTTTTTCGTCCTTTTCAGCCTGTTGCCCTTTGCCTGGATGCTCATTAGCTCCTTCATGACCCAGGCTCAACTGCTTGACGATCCATTTAGATTTCCACCGTCACTAACCCTTGAAAACTTCGGAAATCTGTTCACGTCCGAGAATGAGGGTATAGGTGGAACAAACTTTATTCACGCCATTCTTAACTCACTTGGCGTTTGCACCATTACCACGGTCATCTCGCTGGTAATCGGCGGCATTGGCGGCTACGCGTTTGCCCGGCTCCGTTTCCCCGGTCAGAATGCGCTGCTGATCTTTCTGCTGGCCATTCAATTCTTGCCGTCCGTTACGATCATCATTCCGATGTATTTGATGGGGCGCTGGGCGCACCTGCTGAACACCTGGTGGATCCTGATTTTTGCCTACACCAGCTTCGCGCTGCCGTTCGCGCTGTGGATCCTGCGCGGGTACTTCGAGACGATCCCCCGCTCGCTGGAGAACGCGGCCCGCATCGACGGCTGTTCCAGGATGGGCGCATTTATCAAAGTGGTGTTGCCGCTTGCGGCGCCCGGCCTTGCCGCGACCGCCATCTTCACGTTTTTGAACGCATGGGACGAGTTCTTTTTCGCGCTCATCTTTACCGATACCTACCAATCGAAGACCCTCCCGGTGGCGCTCTCGGAATTCACCAGCCGGCGCACTATCGACTTTGGCCTGCTGAACGCCGGTGGGGTAGTGGCCAACGTCCTGCCGATTCTGATTGCGCTTACCATGCAGAGATATATCGTACGCGGCCTTACCGCCGGCGGCGTGAAGGGATGACGAGATGGCCAGTGTCGCGCTTAAGAACCTCGTCAAGCGTTTCGGCAAGGTCACGGCCGTCAACGGCGTGAGCCTGGATATCAGGGACGGCGAGTTCATCATCCTGCTG
>JANWHV010000024.1 GCA_025450255.1 Chloroflexota bacterium
GGGCGGAAGCGACGGGATTCGAACCCGCGATCTCCTGCGTGACAGGCAGGCATGTTAGGCCACTACACCACGCCTCCGGGCTATCTGATAGTAGCAAAGGGCTTCCGTCATTGTCAACGCAGGCACGGCTACGATACGTGCGCGAAACCGACATGTTATCGAGCGAGCACGGCGCCCGCGAATGCCCACCTCGTACATACATCAGTCGCGGTACCGGTGATGTCACTGTGATACCATGCGGGGATGCAAGACGTTTGTTCACATTACGACGTCATCGTGGTTGGCGCCGGCCATAGCGGCTGCGAAGCGGCTCTGGCCGCTGCCCGTATGGGTCGCCGCACCCTGTTGCTGACGCTGAATATGCGAAACGTCGCCCTTATGCCCTGCAATCCCTCCATCGGCGGGCCGGCGAAGGGCCACCTGGTATGCGAGATAGACGCGCTTGGTGGCGAGATGGCGCGCAATGCCGATCGCACCAGCATTCAAATCCGCATGCTGAATACCGGCAAAGGCCCCGCCGTTCAGGCCCGTAGAGTGCAATCGGATAAGCATGCGTATAATGCCGCGATGCATGCCGTTTTGTTGGCGCAGGCTAATCTCACCCTGCTCGAAGGAACGGTCGAGCACATCGATGTCGCTCACGATGGCGGGCAGCCGGCGGTGAGCGGCGTGCGTTTGCTTGACGGCACGCGGATCGCGTGTTCGTCTATCGTGCTGTCGACCGGCACCTCGCTGAACGGAAAACTGATTTGCGGTGAACGTGTCACCAGCGGCGGTAGGATCGGCGAAAAGGCCGCTCTCGGCCTGTCCGGGGTACTGCGCGCGCTCGGCCTTGAGCTTGGGCGTCACAAGACGGGAACGCCGCCGCGCATTGACCGGCGCACGATCGATTATGCGCTCGCCACTGAGCAGCACGGCAGCGCGGCGCCCCTGTTCTTCAGCGACGCCGCCCAGCAGGCATATCTCGATGCGCGCGCGGGCAATGACGCGGGGCGCCTTGAGCTTTGGGGCGCGAGCTACGCTGTCGCCAGCGCGCCCGATCCGGACGCGGAAGGCGTGTCCTGGCGGCGCCAGCTTAGTTGTCATCTGATCTACACCACGGCTGCTACACACGACCTGATTCGACGGAATTTGCATCGGGCGCCGATGTTCAACGGTTCGATTGAAGGCATTGGACCCCGTTACTGCCCTTCAATCGAAGATAAGATTGTGCGCTTCGCGCAAAAGGAATCGCATCAATTATTCCTAGAGCCGGAAGGCTGGACGACGGACGAGGTGTACGTGCAGGGCATGAACACAAGCCTACCCGAAGACGTGCAGCTAGCGATGCTGCACAGCATCCCGGCCCTCAGTCATTGCACGATGATACGACCAGGATACGCGGTGGAATATGATTACGTACCGCCGCATCAAACCATGCCGTCGCTCGAGAGCAAGGTGTTGCGCGGTCTGTTCATGGCCGGCCAGATCAACGGTACGTCCGGCTATGAAGAGGCCGGCGCACAGGGCTTGATAGCGGGCATCAACGCCGCCAAATACGTGTCAGGGGACGCCGCGCTGGTCCTCGGCCGGGATCAGGCCTACATCGGCGTCTTGATCGACGACCTAGTGTCGCGCGATCATACCGAGCCATACCGCATGCACACCTCACGCGCCGAGTACCGGCTGCTCCTGCGCCAGGATAACGCGGACGAGCGCTTGAGCCCGATCGGCCACGACGTCGGGCTGATTGAGGACGATCGTCTGGAACGAGTGCGCCGGCGGCTCGCCCGGCGCGATGACGTATTGGCGCGACTTGGTTCAACACGCTTGATTCGCGACCACGATTCGGCCGCTTCAGTTGTAGCCGAAGTGGGCGAGTTGCCGTCTACCGCACTGGAATTGTTGCGACGGCCGAATGCGCGCTATGACATGGTGCGCGCTCTGGTGGAAGATCAAACCCTATCAGATTTGCCTGAAGACGTGGCCGCCGCCGTCTGGATCCGCGTGGCATACGAGGGCTATCTCGAACAGCAAGAACGTCTGGTTTCGCGCGCGCGCCGCATGGAAGGCACGCCTATCCCGCCCGACTTTGATCTGGGATGCGTGCCCAACCTGAGAACCGAGGCACGCGAGAAGTTGTTGAGGTTTCGACCCACGACGCTCGGCCAGGCAGGGCGACTGGCGGGGGTCAGTCCGGCGGACATTTCCGTGCTGATGGCCTGGCTGTATCGACATCGCATGCGATCGGCAGGGTAAATTCTTGCGGGCGGCACTGGATAGCTGGAAATGCCTGACAAACGCTGAGCATGCGCGGGACCCGATGGCGCTCAGCGGGTTAGCACGTACGCCACGACAATCGCCGAATTGAAGGCTGGCGTCAGGGGTGATTCGCGCCACGCGTGATCCTGGCGGAGCAAGCTGGTGACCAGAGCTTTCTGTAACACTGGCACGATCAGCGCGATATGCCGGCCGGCGCTGATGTCGCGTGCCGGATCGCGTGGATCGTAGCTTTGCGGCGGCCAGCCGGGTGTGAGGTACTGCACGACGAACTCGTCCGCGATTGAACGGTCGACCCTCACTATATAACCTTGATGGACAAGTCGGCTGACAGCTCTGCCTTCTATGCTCAGGTCGCCGCTCATGGCGAACCACGATCGCATGTCGTGCGCCTGCTCCTCGAAATAGCGGTGCAGATTTATGCCGGCCGCGACCACCAGAATCGCGCCAATGCAGGCGATGACAACGGCTCGGGGTCGTACGGCCTCTCGGTCTGACGGGGCGCCTTGCCGCATTTCACGCGCGGTCGACAGCAGTCGTTCGACCGTGGGTAGTAGCATCTGCGCCAGCGCGAGCAGTGGCAGCGCGGCAATCAAGGTGATCGGGGCCAGTGCGCCGAGCGTTCGCGCGCCATGTGGCGCCTCGTAGTCGACGGACAGCACGCCGCTCAACATGTTTGTGCCGAGCCACAACAATAACGTGAGTGTGAGCCAGTGCCGCCAGCGCCGGAGGCATATCCCGAGGCCCAGCAAGAACAACGCGGCGGTAATCGGATCGAGCATTGGCGAACCGGAGAGATTATGCCGGCCATTCCGATCGCCTTCCACCGTGAGCATCAGGCCGTATGAACGAAGGTTTCGAGCCAGACCGGCGATTCTCCGGCTGGTGTCGTGATATTCATTGAAGAGCGACGTTACATGCACGCGCGCGAGTACATAGCCTCCATCTTGCAACAGCGCGGTCAACGTGGGCGCGCCTGCCACGAGAAGACAGATGGGAAGGAAGATCCGGCCGGCGCGGCTGGCGCGAGCAAATTCCGGCTCCCGGTCTGCTCTCGCGTATACCAATACGATCGGCACGAACGCGGGCAGGTACGCGCCGGGATAGGTGTCAAGTGACAATCCCAGCGCTATCCCGCTCGCGGCGAACCATGCGGCTTTTGGACGATACATGGCGGCTATCAGGCACCCATAGCCGATACCGGTCACGGTTGGGATGGGAATATTCGGCATGCCGACACGCGAAAACGCAATATCCCAGGTCGCCATCGCCAGCAGCGCCGCCGCGCAAAGCCCAAGCGTGTAGCCCCGCGCCTTGACTCCGATGAAGAAAACGACCAGCACTCCGGCGATGCCGAACAGTGCCGATGCAAGCCTCACAACCGCAATCGTGTTCCCGCCAATGCGTATAAGGCCGGCAACGGCGTAAAAATACAGAGCGGGGTTATGACCAAAATTGCCCGGAGAAAACGGCTGAAAGGGATTGTGTAGCAGCCGGACCGCATCCCGCGCGCTGTCGGCTTCATCCGACCAAATTCCTTCCGGAATGGAGCCGATATGCCAGAGGCGGACTGCCGATGCGAGGATCACGACACAACCCAGTGCGATCCAGGTAAGTCGGGAGCTGGAGCCGCCGTGCTTCATTGGCTTGTCCAAATCGCATCGCTCTCGCGTGGCAGGACGGTACAGCAACAGCGCCATACCGCCGAGTATTCCGAGCAGCCATAGAGCGGCGGCCCAGCTAGACTCAGGCCGGACGTACATATGATTGATTTGAAACGGTTCTCGTGACCAAATAGCGACGGCCAGAAGCGCAGGACAGATAAATGCCAGAGCGGCAAGGAGGATGCCTGGCTCCGGATAGGCGGTTCGTCGCGGCAACGCAAAGCGCCACTCCAGGGGCGGGAACGCTACCGCCGCGCCCAAAACGGCGCCGAATGTCGCGGCCACTACCCAGAATGGCGCGGAAGCGGCGTGCCCCGGATGCCAGGCCAGCGCGGCACAGATTACCGCGCCCAAAACCACGATACCTCGGTACGAAGCGCGAAGGCCGGCCAGTGGGGACTGGATGACGCCGGCGCCAGCGGAGACAGGCGGGGCAGTCACAGGCCAGTCTTCAACGTAAGAACGAGATCACCGCCGACCTTTGTGTATGTTCCCACATGCGTATCCCGATGCCCGTTCTGGTGGCCGAGCCACGATCTCACGCCAGCAATGCCGAAGAAGTTGGGGTGCACGATAACGTAGCGCACGCGCAGCAGGCGCAAATAAGCCCATGCCTTCGCGGACGGGAACGATTGTAGGGTCGCGACACGCTTTCCCCAGTCCAGTGGATATGAGCCGGCCCAGCCGTTGACCAGGGTTTGCCAGTGATAAGTTTGGTAGTACATGTACACAAATTCCTCGGTACATATCGAGCCAGGGAGGCGCGCGTCGCACATGGGCAACTCTACCGTCACGCCGGACGGCTGGCGGTCAAGCCACCTGTATACGGCCGGCACGGACGATCCACTCTTCACGGCTACGAGCGGTCGCTGAACGATACAGCACTCCGCGGCGATCGAAAATACCAGCACACAGAATAGATATCGAGCCACCGATGGCCGCGTGCCCGACAGGATTCCGGCCGCGCCAATAGCCAGGGTGACGCCTAAAAACGCCAGGGCAACCTGTTCATATCGGCCCACGTCCCGGAGGCCGCGCAGCGGCGGCACGAGAAAATAGAGCGCCATATATGGAAGCGGAATATGCGTGAATAACCCAAACAGTCGCAGGTATGGTCCGAGCGTAAACACCGATAACACCAGCGCGACCGTGACATGTGCCCTTGACACGCTCGTCGAATCGGCATCGTGACGATCTGTTCTTGAAGCGCGGCGGCGCATGCAGGCAACAAAGGCGAGGCCGGTGGCGACGAATCCCGGAAAAAGAAATTGGCGCCCGTCCAGTGGGCCCAGGTGAAGGATGGCGTCGGTCCAACCATAGAGCAAGCTCTGCGGTGCGCTATGCAGATAGTCACGCACGTCGGCTGAGAAGAATACCATGTCTTGAAGCCTGCGCGGGCCGCTTGAACGGCTCTGAACCGCCAGGTACGGCAGCAGCGACGCCGCAAGTACGGGCAGCGTGGCCAGCCCGGCGCCCACGCCGCGGAAACTGTTTGCGCTGAAAACTGGAACCCGCCTCAGGCAGAGCACCGCAACATATACGCCCAGCGCGACCAAGACGAAAGCAAGATAGTAGAGGCTGGTGACGGCGCCGAGAACGAGCGACGCGCCGAGCCCGAACCAGGCAATGTACCCGCCTCTCGACCGCGCCAACTCAAAGAAAAGCAAGGTGAGCGGAATGCACTCGGCGTTAAGCATGTTGAGATGTTCCAGATGACGCGCGCGATACGGCGCGAACGCGAATACCATGCCCGCCAGGAATGCGGCGCGTGAGTCATGCGTGTGATACCGCGCAAGGGCAAACATAGATATCGCGCTGAGTGGGAACGACACTATGAGCGCGACGTTGTAGACGACGAGCGAGTTATGGGTGGCCATATCGATCGGTAGCGTAAGCAGTGCTAGCGGAAACAGTGAATCGATGTAGCCAAGGCTGTCGGTCGTGGTAGGGAAGTATATCGGGGCGTCATACGGGTTGACGTGCGCGAAAATGGCGTGCTGCACCCACCCCAGGACCCATGTCAATTGATAGGCATCGGTCGAGTCAATGCCGTGAAGGAAGCCACTGTTCAGATGGAATATGAGAGGAAACGTATACGCTAGCGCCAGCAACGTATAGGCTAGGAGACCAATCAAGGCGCTTCGCACCGCGCTGCTCTTCACCGAACAATCGCTATCAATCGACCCAGTTTCCTTGCGCGAACTCGGCGGTAAGAAATACGAGCAGCAGGATGCTCGCCATAGTGATACGCCGCAGTCTCTTGCCGTCCGCCCATAGGGCAACGGCGATAAAGACGGGCAGTACCGCAAGCATGTAGCGGCCCGTCGAGTACCATCGGCTCATGGCGAAGCACCACGATGCCAACCCGTACAGGGACAGCTCGAGGCCAAGACGCCGCCAGCAGAGCAGAATCACAGCGAGTACGATGAGGCCGATGAGCAGATCCCATAGCAGGATGTAGTTCGCTTTCGGCGAGTTAATGAGATGCCATTGGGGAGACCGGATGACGGTTACGTATTGCCGGATGGTTTGCCACGGCGCTTGAAGGGTTATATGCCATTTGTGCTGAAACGTATCGACGAGACTTGATCCGCCGAGTCTGGTTGTCAACAGCTTCTGGTACGCCAGGAGCGCGGCGATAGGCGCCGCGAGGCTCAATAGCGCGAGCGGCCGCGCGGCGACTGTTTGCCGGTTTCGCCAGTAATCGAGCGCCATTGGCACGACCAGGACCAGACCTTGCAAGCGTGTTAGCACCGCCGCTGTAGCCAGAACGCCTGCCAGGAGCGAGTGACCCCTGCCCGACGCGAGCAGGCAACCAGCGGAGAGGGCGAGAAATAACGACTCGCTGTACGCGCTCAGAAGATAGAAAGAGTCCGGAAAGAGCAGCAACACGGCCACCGAACGCCAGGCAACCGCGGTCGAGAAGCGGTCGGCGACCCATCGCCAGAATAGGCCAACGCCGATGACGCACGCCACGTTCGATACGATCAGGCCGGCTGTAAGATAGTGGCCCGCGGTGATGAAACTGGCGCCGCGAACCAGCAGTGGATAGAGCGGTAAATACGCGGTGTTCAGGCTATCGGTCTGGTAACCATGCGCCGCGATCTCGATGAAGCGAAGGGTGTCAAACTGTCGCCACGGTTCAAAAACAAGGTTGGCGAAGCCCATGGACTGGTGAGGCTGCGGGAGTAAGAGGCGAACGCCGGCACCTACCAGGCTGATCAGAATGCGCAGTCCGAGTACCGCCATGAGGAGGTCCGCCCACGGGATGCCTTGAGCCTCGGCAGCCGCGGCCCGTTCAGCGTGGTTGGCGTCGAGAGTGGCCTCTGGCGCGCTCGCAATCGTGGCATCAATCATGGGCACATCTGATCACGTTACGTGGCGTGAGGGGTTTGGGGTTCACGGTCGAAGCGGGGGAAGGGACGCCGGCAGGCCCCGTAATCGCGTATGCGATTGCCGCGAAAAGCGGCGGAAGCGCGTTGATACCCACGGTATGGTAGTCCGTAAGCACAACCATCGGGGCCAGGATAGCGGTAACCACCGCCAGTAGGACGGCGGAGTCGCCAAGCCCAGAGCCATCGTGGCGGATCAGTAGCAGCAGGGGAACCGCGAGCAAGGTCTGGTCCGATGTATGAACGTACGGCGAGAGCGCCA
>JANWHV010000025.1 GCA_025450255.1 Chloroflexota bacterium
ACGCTCCGCCCGCGCGGCAAGGGCGCAATCGCTCGCGAATGAGAGACAGGCGCCCATCGTGTTCCTCAAGTATTGGCAAATTATACCCGGCTGCCCGCTCGCGGTATCAAGCGCTACGTCCGCACCCCAGCATGCGGCGATGGATTCAACTCAGCGACCACTGAGGCCAGGCGTCTACCGGCGTGGTCGAGCTGACGACGTGCATCCCAGCGTCGCGGAAGCGGCCGAGCGCGGCCGCGGCCTGGTCGGTAAAATCGGCAAGCACGCCTCCCTGGCCGTCAGGCACCACGACACTGGACATGCAGTCCTCGAGGATATACACCTTGCCGGCGAGGGCGGCATCGATCGCCTGGATCTCCGCCAGGAGGTCCTCGATCGAGCTCTTCACGCAGTGGCTCGCGGCCTGCCCGGCGATAACGATCGCGTCCGCCTCCAGCAGCGTGGCGAGCAAGGCATCGTTCCTCCGCGCCAGGTCGCCGCCATCGTGGCATTGCAACACTTCGGGTCGAAAAATACTGTAATTCTCCGTCAGCACGTTATCGCCCTTCGTGGCAACCCATGCCTGGGTCTGCCTGGCGAAGGCATGGAAGAGATGGGCTTCGTGAATCGTGCCGGCCAACGCGTGTCCGTCGCCGCCGAGCAGGCAATGGTATGGCCAGAGATAGAGTGCGTACTTGCCGACCCTGGCCAACTCCGCGCAGTAAAATGTCACTTGATCCAGCAGCCAGCGATAGTTGCCGCCGCACAGCCATGCCGCGATCGCCGGATTGGGCTGGAGGGCGCCCGAACGGATCTCGTCGACACCCACCACGGTATGCGGGCTGGGAGCATCCCCGCTCGCGTCCACCCAGAAGGACGGAAAGAAGATCTGCATGGGCAGGTGCGTGTCCAGTGTCGTGGTAATCGCCGTGATCCGGTGCAGATTGCGGTAGATGAACTCAGCTAGGCGATGATTGTCTTCCATGGCGCCGTCACCAGAACGGCCGCCCACGTAGAGGCTGCCTGCTGGATGGCAGAAATCCTTCTGCGCGTCTATAACCAGCACATGGACCTTGGCCCCGGACGCGGCGGCGGGCGCGATGTCAAACTCGCGGCGCCACGCGGCCGCGGCGGTCAATAGAGCCTGTGGGTCCGGACGATAATCCCAACTCCGGGCACTGGCCGGGTCGAAGTGCGGCGGCAAGGGCATGTCAGCGGATACAGCGTGCATCGCCGCTCCCTCCTTTCCATTGCGTTATCTGGCCGTCTCATCAAGTATTCGGCATTTTTCGCGAGCGTGCCACAACCCGCGCTTCACCGATCGATCCCTCGAATAGGTTGGCACGTATTACCCGTATGGGGACTGAAGGGTACTCACCGGTCACGTATAACGATGGTATGTGCAGGAAAGAGCCATCTTTGGACCGATGGTCGGAGCAGAGCCAACGCGGGGTACACGAACCAATGGGTTTCACGTCGTAAACTCAAAGGGCCGCACGACGGCGATAGCCTCGCGCGAACATAGTCAAAGGAGGAGCGTGGATGACAGAGCACCAGCGCGCCGCCAATCAATCCACTACGGATCGTATCCCTATACCGCCCATGAGCAACTCGGTAGTACCGAAAGCCGGCGCGAACGATCTCATCGCGCAAGACCTGGCCGCCACGCCCAAAGCCGTCTGGGCCATTTTGCTGCGCCGTGCTCAAGACACCGCCGGCGCGTTATCGCGCGAAGCCCCCGCGACGAGCTGGCACGTTACGAACACGGAAGAACAGCGGATGCTGGTCTTGACCGCCAACTCCGGCCCATTGCCGGATCTCAACATCTCCTGTCATGTTGGCGGACCGCCAAACGGACCGGCGACGCTTACCTTAAAAGCGAGCTTCGCGGCGGGAACCGTGCTGCAACGTTGGCACCGGCGGCGGACCGCCGAACAATTCTGCCATGCCCTGATTCAGGACGTGGCAGACACGCTCACGATTTCATCGGGCAATCTTGCCGTCCGCGGCGCATCGCGCCGGTCGCAGCGCGGCACGGTGCGGATAGGATCCGGCGAAAGCCACTGGTCTGGAGAACTGGTCGATATCAGTGAGACCGGCATCGCCATGAGCGTGCTCGCCACCGTGGCCGTCGCGGATCGAGAGGCTCCCGACCGCTGGGTCGGTAAGGAGACACAGGCACGGGTGCGGCTGGCCAAGAGCCGCGTGGAACTACCGGTCACCGTCGCCCATGTTACGCGGCGCCGTCATGACTACCTGGTCGGCTTGCGGGTCCTGGACAGCGCGGGATTAACAGTGCTACTGCCGGCCGCCGCCTCGGGTGGTCTGAAACTCTTTCATCTTCCACGCAAGGCGGCGCGATAGAATAAATCCGTGACGACCCAACCGCAGCCGCTCGCCGGTAGCAATGCATTGGACGGCGCGTCCTGGCTCGATCGCTCCGCCAGGAACCTTGCCACCATGTGGGAGTATGCGCCGCGCGCGATGGGATGGCGCTGGCGGCGCTGGAACGACGCATGGGCAGCCGATCCCATCAGCTTGAGTCCGATTCCCAACAGTGCGACCGTGATCCAGCCGCTTGAGGCGTCGCGCACCGGCGAACTCATCGATCGTCTGCGAAATTTCTATGGCGAGGTTGCCGGCGCGCCCTTTGTGCTATGGAGCGCCTGGAGGCTGCCGGATCTGCGCGCGCGTGGCTTCGAGTTACTTGGACATCCACCACTGATGGTCCGCCTGGCAGGGGAAGCGCTGCCGGACGCGCCGCCCGCGTTGCGCGTCGTCGAAGTTACGAATGCCCCGACCCTGGCCGACTTTGAGCACGTCTCAATCGATGGCTATCCGATTGAGGAGTTGCGGCCGGCACGAGCAGGGTCCATGTATGACACGCGGATTCTGGGCGGGCCGTTCCGTCTGTGGGTCGGCTATGTCGACGGCCAGCCGGTCTCGGGTGCGTACGCGTACAACGATAACGTGGTGAACGGTATCTACCTGGTGTCAACCCTGCCGGCGTACCGCGGCCGCGGCTATGCCGCCGCGCTGACCGCGCGCGCCGTGGCCTCCGCGCCCGACCTGCCGGCAGTGCTGCAAGCTACCGTGCTCGGCTATCGGATATATACACGCCTCGGCTTTCACGAGGTTGCCCAGTACGATCTCTGGCTAAAGCCGCGGTAGCCGTGCCGGTAGGCGTGAGCAAGTGACCGCGCCGGCGGCCAGCGGGTCAGGTCCGTACGATCCCTGGCGCGCGAATGACGCCCTCGCGTTAGCACGATCGAACTCGCGACGGTCCGCCGAGATAGCTTTCCAGATCGTGTGCCAGCGCGCCCAGCACGTCGTCCGGTTGCAGCGAACGGGCAAGACGGTGGCCGCCGGCATAGGCGAGGTGATACTGCCGCACGCCAGGCCGCGTGGGCGCATCCGGCATCAACAGTGAGTAAAGCCGAACCACGGACGCCTGGGATGCCGGCGCCCAATCGGGCGGCACGAGCGCAAGCATCCGCGCCAGCGCCGCCTCGCTATTTGCCCGCAGACCGATGCGCAGTCCATCGATCGATAGCGCCGCTCCCGCCGCCCAACCCAGGCGGTCAAGGGCCTCCATTCAGGTGGAGGGGCTTTCAGGGTATCCTTTCGGCAGGGCGGCCGCGGTGGCGAGACGCCACCATGGTAGAAGGCCGCCGGCATACCATGAGGAGCCGATGATGGACGAACAAACGAAATACCTGCTGGACGAGTCCCGGCTGCCCGAGGCCTGGTACAACATCATGGCCGATCTGCCGGCGCCGCCACCGCCGCCGCTGAATCCCGGTACCAGCCAGCCCCTTGGCCCCGGCGACCTGGCCCCGCTCTTCCCCATGGCCCTGATCATGCAGGAGGTGAGCGGCGAACGCTTCATCGCGATCCCCGAGGAGGTGCGGGCCGCGTATCGCCTCTGGCGCCCCACGCCTCTGTACCGCGCGCGTCGCCTGGAGAAGGCGCTCGACACGCCGGCGCGCATCTTCTACAAATACGAGGGCGTAAGCCCCGCCGGCAGCCATAAGCCGAACACCGCGGTGCCGCAAGCCTACTACAACAAGGCCGAGGGTGTGAAGCGCATCGCCACCGAGACCGGCGCCGGGCAGTGGGGCAGCGCCGTGGCCTTTGCCGCCGGCCTGTTTGACCTTGAGTGCAAGGTCTACATGGTGCGGATCAGCTATGACCAGAAGCCATACCGGCGCTCCATGATGCAGACCTGGGGCGCCACGGTAGTCCCCAGTCCCAGCGAGGATACCAACATCGGCCGGAAAATCCGCGCCGAGCACCCAGACTCGCTGGGCAGCCTGGGCATTGCCATCAGCGAGGCGGTGGAAGATGCCGCGACGCGCGACGACACCAAGTATGCCCTGGGCAGCGTACTGAACCACGTGCTGCTGCATCAGACCGTGATCGGCCTGGAGGCAATCGACCAATTGGACATGGCCGGCGCGTACCCCGATATCGTGATCGGCTGTACCGGCGGCGGCAGCAACTTTGGCGGCATCGCCCTGCCCTTCGTGCGCGAGAAGCTGGCCGGCAAGGACATCAAAATCATCGCGGTCGAGCCGGCCGCCTGCCCCAGCCTCACGCGCGGCGTCTACGCGTACGACTTCGGCGACACGGGCGGGCTTGCGCCGCTTATGCCGATGCACACCCTGGGCCATAACTTCATGCCGGCGGGCATCCACTCCGGCGGCCTGCGCTACCACGGCATGAGCCCGCTGATCAGCCACCTCTACAACCTCAAGCTGATCGAGGCGCGTGCCCATACCCAGCGATCCTGCTTCGAGGCGGGGCTGCGGTTCGCCCGATCCGAGGGGATTATCCCGGCGCCCGAGCCCACCCATGCCATCCGCGCCACCATCGACGAGGCCCTCAAGTGCAAGGAGGAAGGCGTCTCACGCACCATCCTGTTTAACCTGTGCGGGCATGGCCACTTCGACATGGCCGCCTGGGATTCCTATATCTCGGGCGCCATGGTGGATTACGAGCTGCCGGATGCCGAGATCCAGCGCGCCCTGCGCGATATCGAATCCATGCCCAGGGTGCCGGTGCCGGCCTAGCGCCGAAATATGAGTTCCACCGACGCTGAACACCGGCTGCGCCACATCTGCCTGGCGCTGCCGGAAGCCATGGAGAAGGAGACGTGGGGCGACCCCACGTTCAGGATCCGCGACAAGATCTTCGCCATGGCCAAGTTTGGCGATGGCCGGGCGTCAGTCTGGTGCAAGGCGCCGCCCGGCGTGCAGGCCATACTGGTGGGCGCCGATCCCGATCGCTTCTTCAAGCCGCCCTATGTGGGACCCAGCGGGTGGATTGGTATCCGCCTGGACGTCGAGGTCGATTGGGAGGAACTTGAGGGTATGGTGGAGGAGAGCTACCGCATGACGGCGCCAAAGCGACTCAGCGCGCGGCTTGAACAAGGCTGTGTCTCCGAATAAATTCGGATGGCTAGGGATTACCGCAAGGTCATCTGGTGGGCAGTACATGCATGGTGCCTACCGCCAACCGCCGCGTAGCTGTCCGGCGAATTAGCAGGAAGACAGCGCGCGTAGCGGAATCAACCGTTGCGAGTATCATTCTCAAAACGCCGTATGCCGCGCGTTCTCACCCCGATTTGGAGGAGCATGGAGACAATGGAGTGCCGCCAATGACAATCATCGCTCGCCTTGCGTTTGCCTTATTCATGGTGATCGCCGCCACCACGCCGAAGCCGCCGTGGGACGATATGCCCACGCGTACGGCAACGGGCTCGCACCTGGCGGGTGACCCCGTGAACATCGGTTTTGAGGGGTCGAAAGCAGAGATCATCGCCGCCTTCGCCAAAGCCGGGTGGGTCGTGGCCGATCCGCTCGGGGTCAAGAACGATGCCCGGATGGCCGAGGCGGCAGTACTGCGGAAACATTACTACAACGCACCGGTCAGCCACCTGTATTTGTTTGGCCGGCATGAGGACTTCGCGGTCGAGCATGAGAATGGGTCGATTGCCAAGCGGGATCACGCGCGTTTCTGGGACACCAAAAAACAAGATAGTGTCACCCACCTGGAGCTGTGGATCGGCGACGCGTCACGCGATATCTCGATCAAGATACTCTTCAAGCGCTTCCTGCACATTCCGGTCGGCACCACGCACAAAATCGAAGCCGATGTGGACATCGAACGCGATCACATCCTCAAGTTGCTGCAAGGCGCGGGGATGGTCAGCACCGTGGTCCAGGAACCGGGCATGGGCCCAACCAAGAACGGCGTCAACGGCGGCGGCGATCGCTTCAGCACCGACGGCATGGTGGACATAATCGTGCTGAAGAACGCCCTGAGCGCGGGCCAGTAGCACGGCGGGTCGCCGGGATTTAGTCGGCGCTGAGCACCCGCTGCTCGACCTCCAGCAACATGTTCTCGCCGCGCGCGTCGCGCTCCGTCAGCCGGAGCAGCAAAAATGGCGCCTCGGGTCCGCCATCCGGCGGCCACACGTGCCAGGAACGGCCGCCCGGCAGCGCCTCAATCGGCCAGCCCTCCGCTTCGAGCCGGCACGTACCGGCGCCTTCCCCGATCGCTTCCACCATGAGGGGCGCTGGGCCGGGGCGCCAGCGCCGCAGCGCCAGCCCGAAGCCGGCTCCGGTGTCCCGAACCTTGACCTCTATCCGGTCGCCGGGCAGCACCGCCAGAGCGAGCGTATGGCCGCGCCAGTGCAGTGCCGGAAAGCGCAGGGCCTGCCAGCCGGACGGCAATAGCGGATCGAGGGCCAGCGCTCGACGGTGCATCCTCAGTCCCGCGAAGCCGAACAACAGCACCTGCAGGGCGCCGCCGACCCCGGTGAGGAAGTTCACTTCGCCATTGGTGCGTGTCTCGGAGAGCGCGTAAAACGGGCCGTACAAGTGAGGACGGTAGCACGCGTCGAACAAGGCCAGCGCCTCCTCGCGCCGGCCAAGTTGCGCGGCCACGATCGCCGAGATGCTGCGACCCATGGCCGGCGCGTCGGGGTCGGTCACCCTCCTGTACGTGTCCAGGTTCACACAAATACTTGTCTCGGAGAGCGGATGCTCCAGCGGGTAGGTGAGCAACTCGACGTCCGCCTGTTTGATCATCCGTCCGTCATAGCCGTCGAACTCCAGCACCAGATCGCCATTGCGCCGCAGGATCAGGCCATCCGCCACGTCCTGCCAGTGCGGCGGAGGGGCATGACCAAGCTCGTGGGCCGCCGCCGTCGCCGCGCGGAGGGCGGCACGGGCAGCGGCGTTGGTAAAAGCATTATTGTCTACATCCTCGGCATATTCGTCGGCGCAGATCACGTCCAGGATGGCGTAGCCGTCCGGAGCTTTCGTGACCCTGCTGGCCCAGAATTGCGCCGCGGCCTCCAGCACCGGCCAGCCCCGCTCGGCCAGCCAGGCGCGATCGCCCGTCGCCAGATAGTATTGCCATTGCGCCAGGGCGACACAGGCGGTGATGTGGTGCTCCTTCAAGCCGGTACGCGCGATGGAAAGCGGCGTGGAATCGTCGCCGTCCGTGGCGCTCTCCCAGGGAAACATGGCGCCCTCGTAGCCCTCGGCGTGCGCTTGTTCGCGGGCGGCAAGCAGCCGATCCTGGCGATAGGCGACGATGCCGCGCGCCACGTCCGGGTGCATCAACAACAGCGGCGGAAACATCCAGGTGTCGGCGTCCCAGAAAATATGGCCGTTATAGCCGAGGCTGGAGAGCCCCATGGGCGCGACGCTGGCGTCCACGCCGGCGCGCAAGCTGCACAACAGCGCAAAGGCGCCGGCGCGCACGAAGCGCTGGACCTCGTCGTCGCCCTCCACCACGATGCTGGCTCGCCACAATGCTTCCCACGCCGCTTCGTGGTCGGCCAGCAGGCGCGCCGGCCCCAGCGAACGCGCGCGCGATAGCTCGGCCAGGGCGGCCTCGCGCGGCCGCGCCGCCGTGCGATCGGTGTGTATCGACACAAGCCAGATTACGACCTTCGGGCTGCCGGGCTCGAGCGCGACGCGGATCGCGGCATGACCCGGCGTCACGCGGCCTGACTGCCCATCCTGAAAGAGGACGCCCGCCGCCGCCAGACCGACATCACGCTCCACGGTCCGCGCTTCGGCCCATATCTGGCCAGGCTCCGCGCATCCCCGCGCCGCTCGGCGCAGGTGCGGACCCGTCGCGTCCAGATCTGCCTGAACTTCTACCTCGCACGCGCGACCGGCCTCCAGGCTGAGCACGATCAACGCCAGATGCGGCTTATGCCGCAAGACGGCCTGCGTCGTCTGGACGCGCACGAATCCGCCGTCCACGGCCCAGTCGTGGGTGGTTTCGGCAAGGCCGCGGCGCACGTCCAGGGTCTGTTCATAGTCATGGGCCAGCGAAGGGTGCAGCGCCTCGCCGGCCATGCTCAGGCGAAGCATATTCCAGGCGGGTAAAGGGACCGGCCGCTCCACTTCCTCACCCTCGGCGCGGTCAAACAAGCCGGCCATGAGATGGAGCGGCGTACCGGCATCCCCAGCCAGCCCGCCCTCGGCCACCAGTTGCGCCGCCAGCAAGCCATTGCCCAGGTAGCCGCGCAGCCACGGCTCCCGATCGCTGGTATGCATCCGCCAGTCCGCCGGCGATGGGTGGGTGTGGATGTTAGTGGACGCGCTCACGCCGAGGCCTCCAGCGTACACTCCAGTTGCTCACCCGCCCGCAGGCAGACGGATCGGCGGCTCTTGCCCAGGGACAGCGTCCCCCGCCATGGCTGCGCGCGCTCGTTGCGCGCGAGCACCGTGGCCTTGCCCGCCGCGAAGTGAGCGTCCAGCCGCAGGCCGCCGGCCAGGAAACCGCGGAACGAACATTCGTCCCAACCCAACTGGCGGCCCGCGAAGAGCCGCACCTCGCTGCCATGGCGTTGCAACAACATGGCGTGCAGGGCGCCGCACAGAGCGGCCTGGGCCGTGCTGAAGTACTGCATGTTCCAGCGCCCTTCAGAGTCGATGTACTCCGTGCAGCCGCCCTGCGCGCATAGCGCGGGCCGGGCCAGATCCAGTTGTTCCCACGCGGCGGCGGTCTCGCCCTGATAGGCGAGGATACGCGCCAGCACGCCGGCGGACCAGGGAAAGCCCAGCTCATTGTTACCGTGGCCCGCCATCCTGCCCGCGTAGCGCGCCTGATACGCGGCAGCGGTCGCGATGGCGCGACGGTCGGTTGGGGAGACGGCATCGGCCGGGTAGATCGGCGACAGCGAGCTGGTATTCAGACGATCCTCATCGCTCGATGCCTGGAAGTAGCGCCCATTGAAGAGCGAGGACATGGTGGGCGTGAGGCGTCTGGCTGCCGCCACGCAGCGCCTGCCCAACTCTCGCTCGCGTCCTAGCAGGCGCGACGCCAAAGCCACCGCGCGCAGCAGGCTCAGGCACGCGGCCACCGTGGCCCCGTCGTTCACTACCGGCTGGGCTGCCTCGTGCGACCCGACCAGCGGCCGTGTCACCAGTCTGCCGTCGTGCTCCACCAATACGGCGCGCAGGAGGAAGGCGGCGGCGCCCGTCATCAAGTCGTACCCTTCGGCCAGCGCATCGAGATCCCCGCTCGCCCGATAGTCGTCCATCACCATCTTCGCGAGCAAGGGCGTATTGTGGACCTGGAAGCGCTGCTGCAGCCAGGGGACATAGGCACGCTCGCCGCGGTGCGTGGTCTCCCAATCCCAGTGCAGTCCAGGGGCATCGAAGACGGCGCGGGCGTTCGCGGCGGCGGCGGCGCGCGTGCGGGCCAGGTAGCGCCAGGCCTCGCGCGCCTCTGACAGGTGGCCGGCCTCCAGCAGGGCGCGTTGCACGAAGGCGCCGTCCCAGAAGACATGAGAGTTATAGGTGCGCCGCAGGTTATTGACCGGCAAGCCGCCGGATTCGCGGTTCTGCATGGCGCGGAACATGTACATGCTGAAGGCGTGCAGGCGCTGGTACTCGACATCCGGCACCCGCACCGCGGGTGGCGGTTCCGGTGCGTCCAGATCGGGATACGCCGGCACGCGCTGCCAGGCGCCCGCTTCGGCGGCGTAGCGGCTGCTCTCCAGTACGGCCCACCAGGCCATGCGCCGGCCGCGAAGGTCAGCCGAGACGCGCCGCTGGTCCGTGTCCTCGCGCGCGACGCGTATCGTTTGCCCAGGGGAGTCGAGGCAGGGCGCGAGTCGAATCTCGCATGTCTCGGCGCCCACGGCATAGCGCAAACCGATGCCCTCGGCGGCGCGGACGACGCCGGCTGCCGGATCCGCCTGCTCGACGTCCTCGGGCCACAGCCCTGGCGCCACGCGCGCTCGAACCCACAGCTCAACCGGCGCCCGCAGGTCAAAGAGCAAGGCCGGGCGATCCGGGGCCAGGAACGCGCGAATCTCCACCGGCACGCCGCCATAGCTTGCCTTCGTCGACAATATGCCGGTGCTCGGCGAGAACCGCTGTTCGGAGTCGAGCACCGGCAGCGGCGCGCCCCGGTCGTCAAGCACGTCGAACCAGGCCCGCCCCAGCGGCGCAAGCTGGAAGTTGGTGCCGCCCGGCGGCGCGGTCATATACGCCGCCACATCGTCGCCGGGCTGAAACTGGCGCGTATCAGGATAATAGAGGTCGGATTTATACCAGTAGCAGCGGTCCAGGCCGTGGGCGGCATCCGGCGTCATGCCGCCGCCTGGGCCGATCAGCACCGCGTCGATGCCGTTACCCAGGTACTGGTGATAGGACTCTCGCGCGCTCACGGTACGCGCGGCGCGGCGGTAGACTCTCGCACGATCAAGGAGGGCGGGACCAACTCATGGGATGGCGGATGGCCGTCGCCACGCAGTTGTTGGATGAGCATCGCCGCGACCCGACTGCCGATCATCTGATTGTCCTGCCGCACGCTGGTAAGGGGTGGCTCGGTGTGCTGAGTGACCAGCGTATCGTCGAATGCGATGAGTGACATATCTTCAGGAACCCGGATGCCTAGGCCGCGTAGGGCGCGCAGGGCGCCGGCCGCCAGGAAATCGGCACAGGCGATCAGTGCCGTAGGAGGCTCGTCCAGGGCCATGAATTGTCGCGTCGCCTCGGACGGATCGCTCGACACGTCGAGGTCCTCGACCACGATGCGGTCATCGTAGGGAATGCCCGCGGCGAACAATGCATCGAGATAGCCTTCATGCCTGAAATGCGTGAACGAAAAGGCACGCGGCGCGCCGAGGTAGCCGATGCGCCGATGGCCCAGCGCCAATAGATGCTCGACGGCGGTACGAACCCCGCTTGCGCCGTCGACGTCGACCCATGAAAAGTCGTCATGGCCCAACACCCGGCCAAAAGCCACGAACGGCGCGTGGCTCTGGCGCAGATATGAGATGCGCGGATCGCGGACGCGAATGTCGCACACGATCACGCCGTCGACCCGGCGCGAGCGCACCAGGCGCTGATAATGGGCGTGCTCGGCGTGCAAATCCTTCCCCGTGCAGAGGACCAGGTCGAACCCGGCGTCGCCGCAGACTGTCGTGACGCCCGCTATAAACTCCAGCCAGAAACTATCGACGTAGCGGTGCACGAGCTGCGGGATGACCAGGCCCACGGCGTTGACCCGCGTTCCCTGCAGGCTGCGGGCGATATGATTGGGGTGGTAGCCAAGATCGGACGCCACGCGGACGACCAGCGCGCGCGTCGCCGAGGCGACGTCATCGTGGTTATTGAGCGCGCGCGAGGCAGTGGTTACCGAGAGACCGGCCGTGCGCGCCACGTCCTTGATCGTCGTCAAGGTCCCGCCCTCGAAACGTTTTGGAACACTGTCATACCCGATGATAAGTGGCTATTGTAGCACTGTCAACCCGCGCCGGTGAGTGCATCGGGGCCGCGTATGCCGGCGATCGCGCCAATCCCACCGATACTGACACATGCCGAAGGGCACGGAAGCGCGAAATCGCGCCGAGGGCGTGAAAATGGGCCGGCGGCACGGGCGCTGCTCTCTTGCGCCGGCCGAAACGTTTAGGAGG
>JANWHV010000026.1 GCA_025450255.1 Chloroflexota bacterium
GGCATGCTCATTGGGTTGGCGCTGCAGACCAACAAATCGAACGCACCTTGTTCACGCTGAGATGGCTGCTCGATCCGCCATGGCGGCAGCAGGTCACTGCAGGATTGATCAAGGGCGAGGCGAAAAATACCCTGGCTCGAGCAGTCTGCTTCAACCGGCTGGGGGAAATCCGGGATCGCACCTATGAACAGCAACGGCATCGCGCCAGCGGTCTGAATCTCGTGGTTGCGGCAATCGTCTTATGGAACACGGTCTACCTGGAGCGTGCCGTCGAAGCCCTGCGCCACCAGGGCCGGACCATCGACTTTCGTCAAAGGACCCCAGTTGGCTTGCACCAAACGCGTGTTCTCTACGCTCATCGGGCTGCTCGATCCAGGATGGTTCAAGAGAGTGCCGCATCCGGCGCCTTCAGTCGGCGGCGAGCGCCAGCCACGACTCGGTCAGTGCTTCCAGTCGCGCTTTGGCATTGCCGTGCTCTTCGGCAATGCGCCGCACTTCCTCGAAGCGGCTTGCCTCGCTCTCAGCCTGCAGCCGCTGCTCGCACTCGGCGATAAACGCTTCCGTCTCCGAAATGCTGGATTCCAGGCTGCTGATCCGCTGGGCGCGTTTTCTGACCTCTCGCTGGTTGATCTGCGCGCCGGCCCGCCCGGCTTGCACTGCCTGGAAGCGGGCGGCCATCGCCTCTTCCTTCTCGGTCAGTATTCGGCGCTCCCGGCTAGCGAGATATTCTTGGTACGTTCCGTCGAACACGATCAGCGTCCTGTCGCGCAGCTCCCAGATTTGCGTGGCCAGGCGGTCGATCAGATAGCGGTCGTGTGAGACGAGCAGCAAGGTGCCTTCGAATCGATCGAGCCCCTCTTGCAGCACTTCCTGCGCGGGTATGTCCAGATGGTTGGTAGGCTCGTCAAGCAATAGAAGGTTCGACCCGTCGACGGCGAGGATAGCCAGCGCCAACCGGCCTCGCTCGCCGCCGCTGAGCATGCTGACCTTCTTATACACGTCCTCGCCACGGAACAGGTATTGCGCGAGATGGTTTCGCGCCTCACCAATGGGCATGTTTTTGTGGTCGAGCAGTTCCATGAGCACGGTATTCTCGGGGTTAAGCGCGTCGTGCGCCTGCGCGAAATAGCCGATGTGCAGGCTGGCGCCGTGCTTTACCTCACCGGCGAGCAGCGGAAGCTGGCCCAAAATCGTGCGCAAGAATGTCGTCTTGCCAGAGCCGTTCGGCCCAATCAACGCCGCGCATTCCTGGCGGTGCAGCTCCAGGTCATCGATACGGAAAAGCTCGTTGCCGGGGTAGCCAATGCGCAGGTCCTTCCCTCTCAGCACGATCGTGCCACTGCGAGCGGCGGCGCGCAGGTGCATCGTCGGCTTGGGCGGGCGGCTCACCGGCGGCTTGAGCTCCTTGATGCGCTGCCACGCCTCCTCAACCGTAAGGCTCGACACGCCGCCTATCCCGGTCTCGGACCAACGCTTGCCCTGGACGCCTTCAATGCCAAGCTGTTCGATGGCGATAAGCTCGCGGCTCAGGCGCTTGAGCTTACCCTTGGCCTCGACCATCTTCCGCCAGCCGATGTACCGTTTGATCAGATCGATGTCCGCCTGCAGTCGTTCCTTGGTCTCCTCGAAGTTCTTCTGCCGCCGGTCCCAACGCTCCTGGCGCTGCACGAGGTACGCGCTGTAGTTGCCGCGGTACGTTTCCATCACCGTGCGGCTCATTTCCCAAACACGGTCCACGATTTTGTCGAGGAAGTAGCGGTCGTGGCTGACCACCAACAAGGCGCCCTGCCAATTACGCAGCATGTTTTCCAGCCACTCGACCGCGTCCACGTCGAGGTGGTTGGTCGGCTCGTCGAGAATGAGCAAGTCAGGCGCCTCGAGTAGCAGCCTCCCCAGGAGGGCGCGGGTCTTCTGACCACCGCTCAACTGGCGGAGCGGATCGTCCCACTGTTCTCGCGGGAAACCCAATCCCTCCAGGACCTTCGCGATCCGCACCTCGTAGTCGTAGCCGCCCTCACGCTCGAACGCCTCCTGAGCCTCGCTGTAGCGGGAGAGGAGTTCCTCACCGTGATCGCCGTTGGCCATCCGTTCTTCCATGGCGCGCAGGGCTATGCCATGCTCCTGCACTTTCACGAAGACGGTCAGCATTTCCGCGTAGATCGAGTGATCGCGCGCGGCAAACGCCTCGACTGCCTCCTGCCGCAGATAGCCCATCGTGCGTCCCTGGGCGCGGTGAACGGCGCCTGAAGACGGTTCGATTAGGCCGGCGAGCACCTGGAGAAGGGTGGTCTTGCCGATGCCGTTTGGGCCGACCAGGCCAATGCGCGCGTCGTCGGGAATATTGAGTGACAGCCCCGTGAAGACGTCGAAACCGCCGAACGCCTGCCCGAGGTCTTGCGCTGTTAGTAGTGACATGTGCGTTGCCGCGCTCCGTTAAACCTCGACTGCCTGCATCTGCGCCTGGTTGGCGCGTCGCGAAAGTTTCACGCGCTCATTGTTATCCAGCACGCGCTTCCGGAGGCGGAAGGTGTGAGGCGTCACCTCCACGAGCTCGTCCGGACCAATAAAGTCGAGTGCCTGCTCCAGGCTCATTTTCATCGGCGTAACCAGCTTGATGGCAATGTCCGCGGTGCTCTGGCGCATGTTGGTCTGCTGTTTCTCGCGGCACACATTTACCGCGATGTCGGCGTCACGCGCGTTGAGCCCAATAATCATGCCCTCGTACACCTGCACGCCGGGCTCGATGAACAGGTTGCCGCGCTCCTGCGCCTTGGTCAGACCAAATGACACCGCCATGCCATCCTCGGATGCTACCAGCACGCCGTTGCGATCTGCTTCCATTGCGCCGTACCAGGGCTCGTACCCGAGCAGCAGGCTGCTCAGCGTGCCGTTGCCGCGCGTGGCGGTAAGAAACGCGGACCGGAAACCGATCAGGCCGCGGGTCGGTATGGCGAATTCGAGGCGCACGTTTCCGTTGCCGTCGTTGTGCATATTGACCATCTGGCCAAGCCGGCGGCTGAGGGACTCCGTGCAATAGCCGATGTATTCTTCGCGGGTATCGATTACCAGGTGCTCGACGGGCTCGTGCGCCTTGCCGTCGACGATACGGGTGATCACCTCGGGGCGAGAAACCTGGAACTCATAGCCCTCGCGTCGCATGGTTTCGATAAGTATCGCCAGGTGCAGCTCGCCGCGCCCTGATACCTGGAAAACGTCCGCGCTCCCGGTGTCGGCAACCCGCAATGCCACGTCACGTTCGATCTCCCGGTAGAGACGCTCTCGAATATGCCGCGACGTGAGCCACTGGCCGTCGCGACCGGCGAGCGGCGAGGTATTGACGCCGAAGCTCATGCGGACCGTAGGCTCCTCAATGGCAATCGCGGGGAGTGCCTCGGGATGGTCCGGGCTGGCGACGGTGTCGCCAATCGTAAGATCGGGCAGGCCAATCAAGGCCACGATATCGCCCGCCGCCACGGACTCCACCTGGATGCGCTCCAGGCCCTGGAACGTAAAGACACCGGCAACCCTGGTCCGCGTAATCGTTCCCTCGCGTCCGAGCACCGCAACCTGGTCTCCCTGCGTCAGGGTGCCGCGCATCACGCGGCCCACGGCAATTTTCCCCTGGTAGTTGTCATAACCTAAAGACGTTACGAGTACCTGGAGTGGGCTGGTAGGATCGACCATCGGCGGCGGGACATGCTTCACGATTGCCTCGAACAGCGGTACCAAACCGGTACTGTCCGCCTGGCTTTTTTCGGTCGGCTTGTCGGCGCCTGGAAGCGGCGCGACGTAATCAGCCGGATCGTTGACCGCGATGCCTTGCTTGGCAACGGAATACAGCACGGGAAAATCCAGCTGGTCCTCGTGCGTGGCCAGGTCCAGAAACAAGTCCTGGGTCATGCGCAAAACGTCCGCCGGCCGCGCGTTGGCGCGATCGATCTTATTGATGACCACGATAGGCTTGAGACCAAAGCTCAACGCCTTCCTGAGCACAAAGGTGGTTTGAGGCATCGGCCCGTCTACCGCGTCGACAAGCAGAAGGCAACCATCGGCCATGGTAAGGACGCGTTCAACCTCGCCGCTGAAATCGGCGTGTCCTGGCGTATCGATGATGTTGATTTTGATGCCGTTGTAGTTGACCGCGGTGTTCTTGGCGAGAATGGTGATGCCTTTTTCACGCTCCAGATCATTGGAGTCCATAATCAGGGTCCCAACCTGCTGATGGGCGCCGAACACCTTGCTCTGCTTGAGCAGCCCATCGACCAGGGTGGTATTGCCGTGGTCGACGTGTGCTATGATCGCGATGTTCCGAATGTCCTCGCGTCGAATGTGCTGCATGACTATCCTCGATTAGCTCGCCTCGTGGCGTGTGGTGTTCAGTACCCCGGCGCGCGTGCCGCCGTTGGACAGAAAGAAGGGCCCTGGTCGGCGCCGCCTGCCCCTGCCCGGATTGGCAAAAAGGACATCGCTGCCGAGTGGGCCCAAACAGCATCGAACAATTATAGTATTAGCGCTCACTATCAGTATACAGCTTCCAGGGCCACTCTGGCGCCAACAGGCGATTTTCTTGGCGCACGGCGAAATCCCTTGCCCGGCGCCGGGCAAGGGATTTCGCTACCAATACGGGCTGGGTTAACCGCTACTGCGATACGCCCTGCATGCTTGCCGCCCGCTGCAGAGTGGGATTAATGATGCCCATCTCCGCGATGAAGAGCTGGCCGTTGGTGGCCTTGAGCACGGCGCCGAAGGCGGTCGCCCCCAGGCCGGGTACGCTGTTGGCGCTGGCAACCGTAACGCTATTCGGCGCCAGAGTGTAATCCTGCGTCAGCACGGCGCCGGCCTCGGTGTAGAAGGAGGCATGAATAGTCGCCGGCTTCAGACCAGGGTTGTACAGAAATACGGATGTCTGATCCCCGTTCGCCGTGCTGGCGCCGGGGAAGGCCCAGGACAGCCCGCCGCCGTTCCGGCCGAACGTCACGCTGCCCGACCGGTCCAGACCAAGGTTCGCCGGTCCCTGATAGAGGGGCCGCTCGACCACAACCGGGACATTGCTGGTCAGGGTAGTCGCAACCTGCGCGTTTGGCAGTACGTCGTTGAGCTTGATGTTTCCGCGGTGCAACGGATCCACCACGATTGTCCTTGACCCAATCGGCTTCCCGGTCCGGTCGAAGAACGTGGCCGTGACTGCCGCCGGGGCCGCCTGGTTGGGATTCAGGATGGTAAAGAACGTCTGGCTGTCGGCGGAGCTTTCACCTTCCGCGAAGAGCCATACGGTCGATGCCGACGTGACGCCGATCTTATCGTGCGCTCCACGTCCCGCGGCGCCGAAGCGCATGCTGCGCTCCACTACGACGCCCTTGTCGGCGGTTACGATGGTGCTGATCGACTGCCCCGGCATATAGGTCGCGGCGTCAATCTCAATGTTCGAGAGTGGCTGAAGCACAAAGCGCACCTCACGCGCGGGCCGGTTGTTGAAGGGTAAGAACCGTACGTCGATTGTGGCGAACGTCGTGTTGGGGTTCATCACCTGGATGAACTCGCGGAAACTGCCGTTGGTATACCCTTCAGCCAGGTACCACGACGTGGCGGGCCCCGTGGCGCCGGCCGCCGTCGTCATGTCGCCCGCCCCATAGATAATGGTGCTTTCGGCGCTGACCTGCCGGTCGGATTCCAGGATGGTCGAGACGTGCTGCCCGACGCCGGCCACGAGATTGAGGCTGACAGTGCTCTGGGAATGCGCCGCCACGGTCGTCGAATACTGGCGCTCTGGTCCGTTGGGATACAGGAACGTCATTTTGACGGTCGCGGTCGCGCCGCCCGGATTCAGGATGGAAATCTGCGTCCGCGTGTCGCCGGTGGTATCGCCATGCGGGAAGTACCAGCGGGTCGCCAGGGGCAGACTCGCGGTGGCGCGCACGCTGGCGCTTGCTCGGCTGGCGGCGCCGGTGGCAATAATCAAGTTATCGCCGTTGTTGACCGTTGCGGGCACCGAGAAGGTGGCGCTGAATGAGCCGGCGCTGTTCGCCAGGACACTGGCCGGCACTGTCGCAAGCGCCGCTCCGTTCAGCGCCAGCACGACTTGCTCGCCCGGAGCAAAGCCGGTGCCGTGGACGGTAACGTCGTTGCCGGGAACAAGCGTCCCGGTCGACAGCGTCACGCGCGGCGTCAATGTGGCTAGCACGACCGAGACAGAGGCGACTTTCGCGCTGCCCACATAGGCCTCGAGGGTATAGTTGCCGGCGCCCACCTTGGCGGGAATCGTTACGCCGACCGGCCCGATGGCGCCCGAGGCATTCGCGGTCACGGTCGTCAGGGACGTGGCGCCTTGCGCGCCAACCAACCTGATGATGACTTTCGCGCCGGCGGGGAAGTGCGCGCCGGCAACTTGCACGAGGCCGCCTGGGCTCATGTGATATGGTTGACCCGCGACATGAGAAGGATCGATGATGCTGAGCACGGGGCCCGAGACAGGCGCCGTGACCGCGAGGGCGACTTTGTTTGAACGCCCACTGGTCTGGCCAAAGGCAGTCAGCGTATAACTGCCGGTCGCGAAGAAGGCGGGAACGACCAGCTTGGCGCTGAACGCGCCGGTGGTGTTCGCGATGGCGCTGCCCAGGGTGACGGCGGGAAGCTTGCCACCCGACAACTGAACGGTGATTGTCTCACCTGGTATGAAATTCGTACCGTGCACGTCGACGGAGTCGCCCGCCTTAACTGACGTAGGCGTCACGGTGAGCCCGGCCGCGACGGCGGCAACGGTCAATGGTGTTGAGGCGCTCAGGTGACTATGCGCGCCGGTCACGACGATGTTTACCGTGCCCTGAGGCGTGTTTTTAGGAATGACCAAATCAGGCACGCTAAAGGTTCCGGCGGCGGTCACCCGCGCGGGCGCGACCCGTGCGCTGGTCGCCAGTGCCACGATATCGATGGTCACCTGCTCGGCAGGCTCGAAATGTGCTCCAGTGAGAGCGACTTTATCGCCCGGAGCCACCGACTTGGGGTTTACGGTTATCGTAGCCGGCTGCACGTTGACGGTCACGTTCGCGGTGGCCTGCCTGGTTGAATGGACTCCCGTCGCCACGACGTGCGAGGGGCCGGGCGTTACGCCATAGGGAACGCGGAATTGCGTAGGTCCGATTTTGCCGCTGGCGTGCGCCGTAGTATGACCGAGGGCCAGAGCGGTAGTTCCCGTGGTATTGGTGAGATTGATTTGTACGGTCTCCCCAGCCGTAAATCCGGTGCCGGACACCGAAAGCATCTGGCCAGGACCGACTGTCGTGGGACTCACCGTGATAGCGGCCGTAGTGGCGGTCACGTTGACCTTAGCTTCTGAGGTGAGTCCGCTCGTACGGCCCGTGGCGCGCACAAAGTACCCACCGGGAGGCGTAGCGGCGGGGATGATCTGCGCGGGCTCTTCAAAACCGCCCGCGGCGTTGGTAACGCCGAGTCGAAGGGTGGTTGTGCTGGTGACCGCGCCCGTGGAAATCAGGTCGATACTGACGACCTCGGCCGCCTTGAAGCCGGCGAGCGTTATCTTGACCGCATCGCCGGCCGCGAAGGTATTAGGGCTTACGACAATGGTTGGCTGTTGCGAGGAGCGCTCCGCACGGGCGCTTCCGGTATGAAAGGCCGGGCCCAGCGCCGCGACCGCAAGGGATAGGAACAATACGAAAGCGAGAAGTCCGCGGCCCAGA
>JANWHV010000027.1 GCA_025450255.1 Chloroflexota bacterium
ATGGCGGAGTCGGCGCCGGCGATCAGGTCCGCCAGCACGCGTCCAGACAGGTTCGTGGTGGCGACGCCCTGGCCGACGTAGCCGGCCGCCATGCCGATACCGCGATCCCGGTCATAGCTCATCGTGGTCAGCCAGTCGCGCGGAATGCCGAGCGGACCGCCCCAGGCATGGCTGAAGCCGATGCCCTTCAGCATGGGGAACCACGATTGCACCATGCGCCGGAGCATGGCATGGGTAGGACCATGCCGGTCGAACGAATCGTCAATGCGTGAGCCAAAGTGATATGGCGCGCCCCGGCCGCCGAATAGGATCCGGCCGTCCGCCGTGCGTGAAAGATAGTCGACGGTGTAGCGCGCCGAGGCCAGGCACTCCTGTCCCTGCCAGCCAATCTCCTGCCATTGCGCGTCCGTAACAGGGTCCGTCAACACGATAAGCGAGTAGACCGGCAGCAGTTTCCGATGCAGGGGAGCCAGTCGCGTGAGGTACGCCTCGCCGGCCAGCACGACACTGCCGGCCTTGACATCTCCTTTCGCGGTCTTGAGTATCGGCGACGGACCTTCCGCGAAGGCGGTGACGCCGGTTTGCTCGTAGATTCTGCCGCCGCGGCGCTCGACCGCGCGCGCCAGGCCGCGCACCAGCCTGCCTGGATGCAAGACGGCGCACGCCGGCATGAAAAAACTGCCGACCACGCCGGCCACGCGCACGCGCTCGGCGGTTTCGCCGGCGTCAAGCAATGTGCCGTAGTCGTCGAGCCCGATACGCTGGAATGCCTTTTGCGAGGCGCGCAGGGTCGCGAGATGCTGAGGCCCGCGCGCCAGCAGCAGCTCGCCTCCCCGACGAAACTGCGCGTCAATACCTTCCTCCGTGGCAACCCGCTCGACCTCGTCCACGGTATTGAACATAGCCGTTTGCGTGGCATGGGCGGTCTCGCGACCGAAGCGCGCCAATAGCTCCGCCGGGCCAAGCGCGAAATTCGAGGTACACCAACCTCCGTTTCGTCCGGAGGCGCCAAAGCCCGCTATCTCACGTTCAAGTACCGCCACGCGTAGCGAGGGGTCGCGCTTCAACAGGTAATATGCCGTCCATAGCCCTGTGAAACCGGCGCCCAGGATCGCCACGTCGACCGTCGTCGACCCGTCGAGGCTCGGGCGGGGCGTCAGATCATCGCCACAGCTATCCAGCCAATAACTTACGGCGCGATAGTTTTTCAACGAAAGGTCTTAATGGCCCACCGCGCGGGGGTCGAGCGCGTCGCGCAGCCCATCGCCCACGACATTGAAGCCGAGCACGACAAGGGTAATGGCCACGCCGGGGAAGGCGCAGGTCCACCACGCCGTACGGATGTACTCGCGGCCGGCGACGATCATCGCTCCCCACTCGGGGCTTGGCGGCTGGGCGCCCAGGCCGATGAAGCTGAGCGCCGAAACATCCAGGATGGCGTAGCCCATGTCCTGGCTGAATTCCACGATGATTGGGCTCAAGGCATTCGGCAAGATGTGCCGCCACATGATGCTCAGGTTTGACGCGCCCATGGCGCGCGCCGCCTCGACATATTCCTTGTGCTTGAGGCTGAGGACTTGCCCGCGAAGCAGCCGCGCGTACCAGGGCCAGAAGCCGACCGACAACGCGATGACCGCGCTCTCGAGCCCGGCGCCAAGCGTCTGCGCGACTGCAAGGGCCAGAATCAGGGCCGGGAACGCCAGGAACATGTCGGTAACGCGCATGATGATCTCGTCGATCCAGCCGCCGGCGAACCCGGAAAGGGCGCCGAGCGGTAGTCCGACCGTCACGGCGATGGCCAGTACGGCCACCGATGTGCCGATTGAGAGCCGTGCCCCAGAGAGGATACGGCTGAATATGTCGTAGCCGATGAAATCGGTGCCGAACCAATGCGCTCCGGAAGGGGCGCTCAACATAAAGTTGTAGTCGGGGACGGTTGGCGAGTATGGCGAGATGTACGGCCCGATCACCGCCAGCACGACAAATGCCGTGATGATTAGCAAGCCGAACAGATTGAGTGGATTCAGCAAAAGGTAGCGCGACATGCGGTTGCGCCGAATTCGCTGGCTCAGACTATAGCGCCGCTCCAGGCTAACCTCGTGTTCGAGCAGGGTGCGCTGAAGCGTATGCGCGTCCGCTTCGCCGAGCGTGTCGACAACCAGAGGCGTTTGGGCGGTAGGTTGCATGTAGGTATCCTGCTCCGTCCGCTGCTACACCGTTACTCTTGGATCGAGGACCATGTAGAGAATGTCGGTCGCCAGGTTCACCAGTACATAGATGAAGGCCGCGATGAGCGTGACGCCCATGACGGCATTGTAATCCAGGTTTAGCGTAGCGTCAGTAGCGTAGCGGCCAATGCCCGGCCACGCGAAGACTTCCTCAACCAGAAGCGCGCCGCCTAGCAGGTTGCCGATTTGCAGACCCATGACCGTTGTCGCCGGCAGCAGCGCGTTCCGCAGGGCATGGCGCACCACCACGCGCATGCGCACCAGTCCCTTGGCCATTGCCGTCCGCACGTAATCCTGCGACAGCGCCTCGAGCATGCTGGCGCGTATTTGTCGTGTCAGCACCGCGAGCGAGCCAAAGCCCAAAACCGCTGCCGGCAGAATAAGGTTGTACACGCTTTGCATGAAAAGTGGAAGATCTCCGTGCAGCAAGCTGTCGACCGTGAAAAGCCCGGTGACGTGCGGCGGCGGCGTCAATGAGGGATCCAGGCGGCCGCCTGACGGCAGCCAACCCAGTTGGTCGAACAATACCAACTGGGCCATCAAACCAAGCCAGAATGCCGGCAATGCGACGCCGGTAATCGAAACCGCCCGTCCGATGTGGTCCATGATCGAGCCTGGCTTGACGGCCGAGAGTACGCCCAGCGGTATGCCCACCAGGAGAATCATCACGATTGCCGCGATGGTCAACTCGATTGTGGCGGGCAGCTTGTCGGTGAGGTCGGAGCCTACGGCGCGGTGGGTGGTCAACGAATAGCCGAAGTCACCGTGCAGCAGGCCCGTAACGTAGTTATAGAACTGTGTTGGCAGTGGCTGATCGAGGCCGAACTGATGGCGAATCTGCGCTACGGCCGCGGCGCTTGCCCGCGGTCCCGCGTACAGGCGTGCTGGGTCGGCCGGCACCACGTGTGAGAGGAAGAACGTTATCAGGGAAACACCAAGCAGTACCAGCACCAGAAACGCCAGTCGCCGCAGGATCAGCGGTAGGAACATATCTCGACGCCGTTAGAAGTGCATGGTGTAGAAATAGTAGGTCCGCAACTCGACAGGGTTAAACACAAAGCCCTGCAGCTTCGCGCTGGTCACCACCGTTTGCTGCGGCTCCGCGGCCCACAGGCTGGGTGGGTCCTGCCTGCCGGTAACGTCCTGGAGCTGCTTGGACAGGCGGACCAGCGTCCCGGTATCGGCGTTCTTCATCTGGTTAAGCAGGGAATCCACGCGAGCGTTGTGGTAGAAACCAAGGTTGTTGCCGTTCGGGGGCGCCTGGTTGGAGGCGATGAGTGTCTGGGCCATGTCATAGGGATCGTTGTAGTCGGGCCACCAGCTAAAGGCGATAAGATTGGCCTTGGACGCCAGGTCGGTTGAATACTGCACGTTTTGCAAGGCGGCCGTGCTCAGCCCCTGCAACTTGAGCGTGATGCCAATCTGCGCGAGCGACGCCTGCAGCAACTGGCCGATCTCAGGCTCGGGGAATGCGCTGCTGTCGTAGGCATAGGTAAGGGTCGTGCCCTGGGGCACCCCGGCCTGCTGCAAAAGCTGCTTGGCCTTAGTCAAGTCGGTCTGGTAGTGGAACATGTTGGGGTCGTAGCCCAGCACCGAGCTGGGAATGGGGCCGTAGGCTCGCTTGGCCTGGTTGCGGTAGATGCCGTGGATCAAGGCGTCGTAGGGGAAGGCGTAGGAAAGGGCTTGCCGCGCCAGCGGGCTGGCCAGTGGCCCATGCTGGGTCATGGTGACGTAGAAGATTTCGGTGGCGTAGGGAGCGGTGACCTTCACCGCGGGGTTCGATTGCAAGGCGATAACGTCCTGCGGCGTCAGGTCAAAGGTCAGCGTTGCCTTGCCCTTTTCAATGAGCTCGCGACGCGTGCTGCCGTCGGGGACGGTGGTCATGATGATCGTGCTGAAGTGCTTGCCGTTCCAGCCGGCCCAGTAATCCTTGAACCGTGTCAAGGTAATCTGCGTGCCTTGCTGCCACGACTGGATCATATACGGCCCGGTGCCGGCGTCGTTCACCGTGACCCAATTATGAGCCCAGGGATCCTTCTTGGTGACGTGCGCCTTCACCGCTTTGGAGTCCAGGATCAACGCGTTGTAGTCCTGGGCGATTGCGGCGGGGAAGATAGGCGTGGGCCGGCCGAGGTTGAACTGCACGGTGTAAGGATCGATCACCTTGATCATGGTCATCGGATCCTTGGCATCGAGGAAGCGGCCCATCATATATGAGCCGGCCAGGCCCGCGCCGGCACTGCGGCCAAGTGAATACTTCACGTCGTCCGCGGTCAGGCAGCAGCGGCCGGTGTGAAACTTCACGCCATGGCGCAGGTGGAAGGTCCAGATTGACTTATCGGCGTTGCTGCTGTAAGAGGTGGCCAGGTCGGGCTCATAACTGCCGAGGGCGGGACCGGCCAGTCGGATCAACGTCTCGTCGATGTTGCGTTCAACGGTGTCCGCGTACTCGATCTCATTGTTGGCGGGATCGAGATCAGCGACCACGCCGCCGCTCGTATAGGTGAACGTGCCTTGATCCTGAAAGCTCGACGCCGCGCGCGTTCGATCCGCACTGTGCAGTGACGCCGGTATGAGCAACCCTCCAAGTAAGACCGTAGCGACAAGCATTCGGGCGGTGCGCCGGCCCTGAATCGAGTGAATCATGGGTCCTCCAAGAAACTATAAAATGGAATAATTCCTGGGTAATGAGACCAAACCGGCGGGTCGGTTCGGGGCTCGACCGCAGCCGATCGATGCACGGAGTTTACAGCACCGCGAAATCCCCTGCAATACTCGACAGAATACAACCGAGCCGGTCTGCCATCTCGGCAGACCGGCTCGTCCTTTGGTCCTCAGGCGTGCGCCACGTTAGCGGCAGCGCGCGCGGGAGGTGGGACCGCCCGCAGCGGCGTCCTTTGACGGAACCGCTTGTCCACGTCCGCCATCACGCGGTCGAGTGCGTCCACCATTTCATCGATTTGCGGTCGTGTGGTGATCAGCGGTGGCGACAACTGGATAACCGGTTCGCCGCGATCGTCGGCCCGGCATATCAGGCCCTCCTCCAGCAGTCTGGTTGAGACCACGTTGCGGAGGAGATCCTCCGACTCCTCGTCCGAGAAGCTTTGCTTGCTGTCCTTGTCCTTGACCAACTCCAGAGCCATGAAATAGCCCGCGCCACGCACGTCGCCGATGCACTCGTGGCGATCCATAAGCTCTACGAGACGCCGGCGGAAGTAGCCTTCGTTGGCGGCCACGTTCTCCACCACGCGCTCCTTGCCC
>JANWHV010000028.1 GCA_025450255.1 Chloroflexota bacterium
CGAGGTGTGCAGTTGCGGCTTCTGGCCGGGCGGCGGCTCGGTGCGGGAGCCGGCATTCTACGCCTACGCGGCGCCGGCGCCGGAGGGCTTCGCGAGCGCGGTGATCCGTCCGGCCTCGGCCTGGTACAACGCCGAGCTGGGCGAGTTCCTGCTGCGCTACGATGACGTGCGCACGGCGCGCGACCCGGACGCGGTGCTGCTCGATTTCATGCAGAGCACCTACGAGGCAGCGGCGGACCTCGCGACGTGGGATCGGGACGCTCTGGAGCGCCCGGACGCCGGTATCAGCGCGCGCGACGTGGCGCCTTGATAGGAGAGGTAATCGGGCATTGTGAGCGAAATGGTCCAGAGTGTAGAGCGCGTCGTCCTGCTCGCCGAGGACGGCTCACCGATCGGTGTGGCCGACAAGGCGACGATTCACACCGGCACGACACCGTTGCATCTGGCTTTCTCCTGTCATGCCTTCGATGCGCGCGGCCGGATTCTGGTAACTCGGCGAGCGCTCACGAAACTGACCTGGCCCGGTGTGTGGACAAATTCGTTTTGCGGCCATCCCGGTCCCGGCGAGAGGATCGACGATGCGATCGTCCGACGGGCCGGCAGGGAACTCGGTATTTCCTTAACGGACGTGGCTTTGGCGTTGCCGGATTTTCGCTATCGCGCGGTAGACGCATCCGGTATAGTCGAAAACGAAATCTGCCCCGTCTATACGGCAACCACCAACGCTACGGTGCAGCCGGAGCCGGACGAGATCCTCGAGTGGAGATGGGTCGAGCCCGCTTCGTTACTCGCGGCCGTGACGGCGGCGCCGTGGGCATTCAGCCCATGGATCACCCTTCAATTACCGCGGTTATTCCAGATGTGCGCGTAGCACAGTGCTCAAATTCGGCGCGCTTACCGCGGCTTCCGGCGCGAATGTCTCCGCGGTGCGGACGATGATATCGCCGCCTGGCCGGCATTGCCAGAGATGGCGTGGGCCGCGGACCACGCCGAAGATCGAGATGACGTGGGCCGCGGAACACGCCGAAATGCGTGGCCATCGTATTTTGACGTAGACCGCGGTCTACGTCTCGTTGGGCCGCCAATCTGCCTCGGGATGTGTGATGAGTCTGACGCCTGAGGGGGCCACGGCAGGCAATGGCGCCGAGGCCATCGGGCGCCTGCGTGCCTGGGGCATGGGCGAGCGCACGCTCAAGACGGCGCTGGCCGCGTCCCTGGCCTGGGAACTCGGCACATTGGCGCCGGGCGGGACGGCGCACCCCTATTTCGCGCCGCTTGCGGCCTTGCTCTCCATGCAGATTACCGTGGCCGAGTCCATTGTCGGGGCGGCGCAACGCGTCGCCGGCATCGTAGCGGGTGTCGGCGTGGCCCTTGTGGTGACCAGGATCACGGGAGCAAACGCCCTGGGCATCGGGCTGCTGGTGCTGCTCTCGCTGATCGTCGGCGCCAGGCTTCGGCTCGGTCCGCAGGCCGTGAGCCAGGTCGCCGTCAGCGCCTTGCTCGTGATGTTCGTCGGCAACGCCTCAAGCTTTTCCTATGCAGGATCCAGGATCGTGGAGAGCATCATAGGCGCCCTGGTCGGCGTGGGGGTCAACGCGCTGCTCATACCGCCCAGCACGCTTCCTCAGGCATGGAAGGCGCGGCAAGCGCTGGGCGAGGCCGTCGCCGCGGCCCTGCGCGACCTGGCGAGCGCGGTGTCCGCCGGATTGACGCGGGAGGATGCCGCGCGTTGCCTGGCCCAGGCGCGCGCCCGGAGCGGACCTCAATCCGCGGCCATTGCCGAACTGGAGCAGGCGGAGACCAGCCTGCGCTACAACGTGCTGCGCCGGAGCCAGTCGGCGGCGCTGGCGCGTCTGGCGGCCGATCATGAGGCGCTCGAGCATGCCGCGATCCAGACGCGAAGCCTGGCGCGCGCGCTGGCCGATGCCCTGGTCGATGGAGGCGGTGAACGCACCCACGCCCTGGCGGGCACCTTTGTAGCCAGTGGGGAAGAAAACACGCGCGGGCCGGCCGATGGCCTCGTCGGCGGTGGCGACCCACCTACACTGGGCGCTCTTATCGAGAGTGGCGGAGGAAGCACGCGTGAATGGCCGGCGCTCGCCTCCCTCAGCGCCCCCATCGCGGCGTTGATCGCCGCGCTCTCCGTGGCGGTCGAACGGTTCGTGGATCGCGACGCCGAACCGCCGGGAGATACCGTGGCCAAGCTCCCAGGGGATACCGCGGCCGAGCCACCGAGCGATATAACGGCCGCGCTGGCCGAGGTGGCCCGGCGCCGCCATGAGGTCGACATTGCGGTGCGCGTCGACCTGCCGCTGCTGCCGCCGGGCGTCTGGATGCGCGCCGGCGCGCTGCTGTCGAGCGCGGACCGCATGTGGACGGACCTCGCGCACGCGGCGCGTCCCGACCTGCCGGCGGCGGACGGCACGGATGCGCTGAAGATGACGGACTGACCAAGGACGCGCCGCGCGGCGCCACGTAGAGCCGCGGGACGTTAGCGCGCGCGCAGCGCTTGCTTCAGGATGCCGAGTTCGCCCAGATGACCGCGCGGATGCCCATAGCAGGGTCCCGATAGGAAGCGCCAGACCGGCATGCCGGCCATGTCGTCCACCTCTGCCCGGAAGCCGGCGCGCTGGTACTCCGGATAGGCGGCTTGATGAGCCGCCATATCGGGAATGATGTCGAGGTCGGCATCCTCGCGTGAGCGCAGCCATTCCAGCGTGGTCCGGTGTACGGCATCGGCGTAGGCCAGTACGTCGGCCGGCGAGACCGCGGCGGCAATGGCGTCCGCTTCCTCAAGCATCATGCCCGCGCCGATACCCGGCGTCCTCAAGGCGCCTCTTCCCGACCACGCGGTCGCGGCGATGACCTCCGGAATACCGCGGACTACCGTCTGGACGGCCCAGTCTTGCGTGCGCGGTAGATGCCAGAGGGTGAAGCCGAGCCGGTTGCCGCCGTCGAATACGCGAGCGGTCCACTCGCTTGCGGTCAGGTCATCGGCGACCTGATGGTAGAGGCCATTCACGCCATTGAGCTGTATGGTCAGGAGTTCGATGGCGCGCATCGCTTTGTACCCCTCCAGTTCTTCAGCGGCACTGATCCTCAGTGGCCACAACCCGTTCGAGCCTGCCGAATGGCGGTGCTGGTCACATCCTATCACGCTGAGCCAAAAATGGTGGCCTCCGATTCGGGGTACCCAGCCGAGGCGAATCCTCACACCGCGAACACCTTCAGCACTTCGTGGATCTTTTCCTGGATGTAGATCGGCGCCACGGGAACGGCGAGGTCCTGGCGGTCCTGCTGGTCCTTGCCCTTCCACACCAGTTGTGGGTCAAGCGCGGGGTCGCGCGGGTACAGCATGGTTTTGGGCGCGGACTCGTCGTCGGCCACGAAGTCGCGTTGCTCCTCGGTGGGGATGTTGGCGCGTTTGTCGGTATAGCGGATCGATTCTACCCTGGCCTGGGCGGGCTTCTTTACCGATTGCATCATCGCTCCGAATCGACGACGGAGATGATACATTGTCCATCATGCCAGGTTCGGCCCTGGCGACAGCGGGATGAATCCCGCGCTGGGCGAGACATGACGCGCTCCCCGCACTGAAGTACGGGGCTTCTTTTGGGTGCTTTGCTGCTCATTGTGGCGGCTCCGATTTGGGTGATAGGCTGGATGTAGAGCACAGTTGTACACAATTTGTGTACAGCTCACTGCCGGCCACGCGGAAACTATCGACCTGGCGGGCACCTTTCAGTTGTCGACAATTTGTCGACAACTGCATTCTGGCACGTTCGTTTTTGCCAACCGGCGACATTGCCTGAGTTGTCGGCACCGCATCTTGCATTTCGTATCTCGGCAACCGTACCGGGCAGGCCGAGGCTTCTGTTGGGTACGTTCATGCTGTTCTCCCCTTCAGAAAGCCGCGGATCAGGCTTTGCGCGTTCCAGGGGTCGGCGACCTCGACGTATTCCCAGCGGCCAAAGCCGCCGTGGTTGTTGATCGCCGGCACCCACAGGGTGCGCGCGGTGGCGACTTTGGCGGCCTTGTCTTTGCGGTTCTCGCCGCTGACCTCGACGATCAGGTTCAACAGGTCGCGCGAGCCATTGCCGTCGTCCACGCAGGCGATAAAGTCCGGAATGTACTGCCTTTCCTCGCCGCTCAGGGTGTAGGGGATGGTAAAGCCGAGGTTGTGGTTCTTGACGTAGCGCACCACCTCGGACATGTCCTCAAGCGCCGCGGCCATCTTCTGTTCCCAGGTGTCGGTATCGGCGACCACATGGGAGACATGGCATTTGTCGGCCCTGGTGGCGTAGACCGGGCGCGTGGTGTCGAAATCGACGTAGCGCGTGGAACCGAGCGTATCGTACGGCCGCAGGATCGGCTTGAGCGCGGCGGCGCCATCGGTGGAAGCGACAATGGCCTGATAGATGCGGTCCGCGGCATCGTGCGCCAGCTCGATCAATAGCAGCAGCTGCGGAAACGTATGGTCCTTGAGCGTGAGGCACTGCGCAAGCCACTGCTTGGTGATGTGCAGCACGCTGGGAAAGAGCCAGAGCTTGACCTCGCCGTCAAACCGGTGTTCGGTGGGCCGGTCGGTCCGCGACTCGCCATCCTGCCTGAAGTATTTTTCCAGGGTGAGCTTTGCCAGCAGGAAGGCGACCTCGTTGGGGCGGCGGCGCTTGAGATCGTCGAGATCGAATCGTCGGCCACCGGCACGCGCGGCACCTTGACGATGCCGGCTTCGATGGCGTCGATCAGCGAAAAGTCCGAAACCACCCAGGGGAAGAGCGTGCCTTCGGGATAGCCGGAGCCACGCAGGAAGAACGGCGTGGCCGAGAGATCGTAGATCGCCTCGCCACCTCCGTGATGTAGATGGCGGTTTCCAGGGCTTCGTTCTGGCAAAAGAAGAGCTTCTTCTCGCGATCGGGATCGGTCCAGTAGGCGATCAAGCGCGCCGTGGTTGGCGTCACGCCCAGATAGCCACCCTTTCGCCACTGCGCGACGCGGCCACGGATGTCGTTGACAATTTTGTTCTCTTCGATACGGTCCTGCATCCACTCCGTGTCGAGCGCAAGCTGCCCCTTGCCTTTCTTCTTCGGTTTGGCGATGGGGATGAAATAGGAACTGACGCGGCGGCCTGCGACCACCTGATTGGTGATCCCCTCGTCGGAAAATCTGAAATGCCGGGTCGGCTCGTCGTATGGCGAATTGATGATCGGGTTCTCGATGACCGCGTCGGGCACACGGGCCTCCCCTGGCGTCGAATACTGCCGTACCGTGGGTTCGTTTCCTCCAGAAGCAGAGGGCGATAGCCCTTAGTGTAGTCCGCGATTGGGCGGCGGGCTATCCCCCGCTCAGGACAATGGCTACATATTCGATCCCCTTACGTGACGGCGAGAGTTGCGGCAGGGTCAGCTTGCTCATCGAAGCGCCGCGTATCACCCCTATGGGTCGGGGAGCGGCGTGCCGCGGCGCTACCTGGGCTCCTCGCCAGCCAACCGCCGTAGCCGCGCCAGTTCCGCCTCGACCTCGCCCTCGCGCAGCATGCGCCGCCCGTCGGGTGTATAGACGCTCACCTGGGCGCCGGCCACGGCGAAGGCGGCGGCGATGGCCTGGCTCTGCCAGCGGCCCGCGCCGTCCCGCTCCCAGGGCTGATACGCTCCCTCCACCAATCGCCAGCCGCGTCCCTGCTCGGGCAGGTGCTCGCCGGTGGGGTCCAGGGCCAAGTACTCGCGCACCCCGGCATGAGCGTAGCTGTAGCCCTTGCCGCGCGCCAGGTCGAGGTCGGACTGCTGGGTGGCGGCGCTCAGCACCTCGATAATTAGCACTGGCGGCCCGTCCACCGCGATCGCCCAGGAGCCGCGATAGGGCTCGGCCGGGCGTGGATAGACGAACAGGTCGGGGAGCACGCGCACATACGAGCCGTCGGGGCGCCTGCAGCCGGAGAGTATCAGCTGGGTGATGGCGTGCCAGGGCACGGCTTGACCGGGGAGTTGGTACACGCAGGCCAATTCGTTGATGCCCAGGCGCAGGTTATGGATCGTGGTCTGGTGCAGGTCGATGCCCAACACACTCTCCTCGGTATCATCGGGCGGCCAGGGCTCCGGCGCCGGTTGCGCGTGGGCGCGGGCGTGGGTCTCGCTTACCATGGTCATGCCTCCCATCTCCAGTGTATCTCGCATAGCGTCGCCGGGACACGTGGTGATTGACGTATTGTCTGGAACCAGACGCTCCATTTCAACTCATGGCGGCCCCATATGAGTGGCAAAGCGTTACGGCTATAAATCCATGGAATCCGGATCCCGACAGCGAATCAGTGCGATAATCGAGACGAGAGCGCCCGTTGGAGGTGAAAAGCGATGACGCACGTCCTTGTTTCCATCGACAGTGCATGCGTGCCCGCGCCGTCACGTGTAGCCGACGAGGCGTGGGTGTGCAATAGGCCACCCGGGAGGCGTGTATGACAGCCCTTCGCATTGGCCTCGTCGGCGACTACCAGCCCGAGGTGATCGCGCATCAGGCGATCCCGCGGGCGCTGGCCCTGGCCGCGGACGCCGCGGGCACGAGCGTCGCGCCCGTTTGGCTTGCCACGCCGGACGTTCTGACCATGCCCGAGCCGGACCTGGCGGCATACGATGCCTTCTGGTGCGTGCCGGCCAGCCCCTACCGGAACATAGACGGCGCGCTGCGGGCGATCCGTTACGCGCGTGAGCATAACGTGCCGTTTCTGGGCACCTGCGGCGGCTCCCAGCACGCGCTGATCGAATACGCCAGAAACGTCCTGGGGCTGTCCGAGGCCGACCATGCGGAAACCAACGCCGGCGCCGCCGTGCCACTGATCTCCAGGCTGAGCTGTGCGCTGGTAGAAGCCTCGGGCACGATATACCTGACGCCTGGCTCGCGCGTGGCCGCGATCCACGGCGCGGCCGAGACCGTCGAGATGTATCACTGCAGCTATGGTCTGAACCCACGACACGAGTCGCTGTTGCTGGATGGGCGGCTGCGCATCACTGGCCGCGACGAGCATGGTGAGGCGCGGGTGGTGGAGTTATCGAACCATCCGTTTTTCATAGCCACGCTGTATCAGCCCGAGCGGTGGGCGCTGCGCGGCGCCCTCCATCCGCTGATCGATGCCTACGTCGAAGCGACGGCACGGGAACGTCTGTATGCCAAAGCCCATTGATCCCGACGCCTGGCGCCCACGGAAGCCGCCGATCGAGGGGCGTGAATTCAGCACGTCGGGGGCGGTGGGCGCCGCGACCATCGGTTGGCTCTGGCGCCACAAGAAAATGAGCGCGGCGCTCACCGTGCTCCTGGCGCTGCTGGTGGTGGCGGCGGTCGCCCTCGCGCTGCTGCGTGTGACCGGCAACACCCCGCCCCCCGCGCAAACGGGGCCGACTCCCACCCTGCTTCCCGCGAACAGATAGGAGGAGTCTCCGGCCGTGGCCGGGTACTCCTTCCACCCGTTGCTTTTAGCACGCGAGAGTCCGCGAGATCGTGGTGAAGAATTTGCTGCTTCCGCCTGTTCCGTTCACGTTATATTGGCCGGCGAAGCCTCCCCGTTGGAAGGCGGTCGCGCTGGCGTTCCCGAGCCCGTCAGCCGTGGCGGGGACGTTCGTGAACGGACCCGGACCACCGCTCGGGCTCACAAACTGGTACTGGAAGGTCACGGGCTCGTTCGCCGCGAAGCCGGACCCGGTCAGCGACACGGTGGTCCTGCTCACGCAGGTAACGTTGACCAGGGTGGGCGGTACGGTGAGGGACGCGCCCGCCACGCGGTTGCTCAGGGTGCCGAACGCCGAGATCGTGACCGTGGCGCCGCCGTTCCCGCTCGGCTGAGCCGGGGTGGTAGAGACCGTGTTGCAGGTGTTCGGCACCGGCACCGAGCCGGCGATCGTGCCCTGTGCACTGGCTGTAGCGCCGGCAAAGGTACCGCCGCTCCCGCAGCCGCCGCCGCTTACGATGAGGCTCACGGGTTCATTTGCCGCATAGCCGGAGCCGTTGAAGGTAACCGGCTGGCCAATTGCCGCCGTGGCCGGCGAGAGGCTGAACAGTATCACCACCGGCGTCGACGTGGCGGTCACGGTTGCCGTGGCGGTCGCGGTCGAAGTTGCCGTGACGGTTGGCGACGGCGTGAGTGTCGCGGTTGGCGATGGCGTGAACGAAGCGGTCGCGGTTGATGACGGCGTTGGCGTGGCCGTGTCGGTCACGGTCGCCGGCGTTTTGGTGACGGTCGCGGTTGGGCTGCCGGCGCCCGATACATCCGGCGACGGCTGGGTCGGGATCGTCTCCACCGCCGGGACGGAGGATACCACCAACTGGTCGAAACGTGGCGTCCCCAGTACCTCGGCCGGGATCGGCGCGGCATCCGGTTGATAGGCGTTGGGCGCGGCGAGCGCGCTGCCCAGTTTCGCGATCGCGACGCTGCTCAGGACGGAGCCGTCGAGCGGATCGACGCCGAGCACGGTGCCCGCGCCATCGTCCAGCACTACAAGCTTGCCGTCTCCGGCCACCAGCAGGTTCCGCGGCGTACCGTTCAGGTGATAGCGGTGCGCGAGCTTTCCCGCCACGGGGTCGATTGCGTCGATAGAGTGCCCCGCGCCATCCGCCGCATAGAGCATGCCGTTGGCCGTAACCACCACCGCGGCGGCGGCCGCGGCGCGCGGCGTGACGCCGCCGATCGTGCCGATCGCACCGCGCGCGTTGACGCCTAGCTCCAGCAGCCCGCCGGTCACCGGCACGAAGGCGGACTGGCCGCCGATACCGAATACGGGCCTGCCGTTCGCGCCCCTGGCGGCGCGGGTGGTCAGCACTACGTGGTGCGCGAGGTCCAGCAGCGAGGCCTGACCGGCGCCGCTGACCGCCGCCAGGCTGCCCTGGGGCGAGACGGCGATATTGTCCGGCTGATATCCCAGCGCGATCCGCGCCGTCATGTTGCCCGTGTCGGCGCTCAGCACCTCCACGTTCTTCTTGCCCGGCTCAATCGACGCGACCTGCCGGCCGGGCAGCGCCGCGAGGACGACCGGCTGCACGTGCGAGGAGATGGTGGTCACCACATTGCGCGCGATATCGTAGCGCAGCACGCCCTTTGCGGTGGCGATGTAGACGTTTGCGCCGTCGCGCGATGCCGCCAGGTCGCGGCCAGGGGCCGGCAGGGTGACGGTATGCACGATGCGCTGCTGGTCGATC
>JANWHV010000029.1 GCA_025450255.1 Chloroflexota bacterium
ATCGATATTCTGGAGCAGTTTGGCCTTAACGCGATCGGTCAGGTCGATCTAGAGCAGCGAATACACCGCAATCAGTCGCTCGCTGCCTTGAGCCGCATGTCGTTTACCATCATGCAGACCGTGGTGGGGCGGCTGGAGCGCAGGCGTCACATCGAGCTGGTGTCTGAAATGAACCGCACTATGAAAGCAATCGTGCATACGCCCGAGCACTTTCACCTTGACGTACGCCGAATCGAGGAATTTGAACGCCCGCCCATGGCCGATGTGCTGCTCGCCCCGGTGGGTTGAGCAGCAAGGGGGCGGCGAGCGGGCGTCCGGGGGGCGGCTGCATTCCGCCCCTGGCCTACATCGTGAGCGTGACCTTATGCAGGCCACGCGGCTGATCCGGGTTCAGGCCCTTGGTGGTACACACGCCGTGGGCGAAAGCCTGCCCCGCGACCGCGTAAATCAACGGGGACACCGCCTCTCCAACCAGCCCCTCGGCTACAGGCGATGGTAGGGCGACGGGAACGGTAGCCCGTTCGAGGATCGCTTGCTCGGACGAAAATATCACCAGATCGGCATTCCGCCCACGGAGATCGTCGGCGACGCGCAGCATATCAGGATAGGTTGGCCCTGGAGCGGCGAAGAGCAACAACGGGAAATCAGAGCCGACAATGGCAATCGGGCCATGCCTGAAGTCGGCGGTGGAGAAGGGATCCGCGACGACGTAACTGGTTTCCTTGAGCTTTAGCGCGATCTCCAGCGCAGTGCAGTAATTTAGCCCCCGGCCAAGAACGGCGCAAGCCGCCATGTACCGATAACGTTCCGCCCGGTCCTGCCTCTTATCCAGACCGTCGAGCACCGCGGACATCGCCTCCGGTACTCGCTCCAGGGCGCCGAGCAGCGGCGCGCTATCGGCAAGCAAGCCTGAGAGCAGGCACAAAATGGCAAGCTGCGTGGTATAGGTTTTGGTGGCGGCCACGGATCGCTCAACGCCCGAATGAAGGAGCGCGACTTCGTCGGACACCTTCGCCAGGCTTGAGTTGCCGTCCACCGTGATACCGACCGTAAACGCTCCCTGCGCATGCGCGCCGCGCACGACCTCCACTATATCGGTCGACTCACCGGATTGTGAAACCCCGATCACCAGCGCATCTCGCAGCACGGGCTCGGTGTGATACAGAGTCGCGAGCGACGGCGCGGCCAACGTGACTGGAAGCCGATTGAAGATGCCAAAGAGGTACTTGGCGTACGTCGCGGCGTTGTCGGAGCTGCCGCGTGCCGCGATAACCACCTGTGAGGGATTCCGACGCCGAATCTCGGCTGCCACGCGCTCAAGTCGAGGGCGCTCCTCGGCAATGGTGCGCCGCACCACATCCGGCTGTTCACGAATTTCATCGAGCATCAGGGTCATTGCAGTTCCTTCGCACCGCGTCATGCAAACGCAGGCAGGTAATCTTTGTGTGCGTCGAGGAGACGTTCGACCAGTGAAACCGCGGCCGTGTAGGAGCCCACGATTGGATTGTTTGCCAGAGCCCAAACCGCGGTGTTCCGGTCACCGGTTATCGCCGCTTCCACGGTCAATTGTTCGTATGCCTTGACGTGCTGAACAAGTCCGCGCACCTGAGGCGGCAAATGGCCCTGGACCACGGATGATGCGCCCCGTCCATCGACCACTGCCGGTACCTCCACGGCGCATTCGTAGGGAAGGTCCGCGATAGCGCCTCGATTACGCGTATTGACGATATGTACATCGCCGGCATTGGCGACGATGGAGGCGATGAGCGCCGTCGCCACGGTGCTGTACCAGGCGCCGCCGCGCTGTTCGAGTATTTTCGGCTTTTCGGCCAGATTCGGATCCTGGTAGAGCTTCAGCAACTCGGCCTCAATCGCCATGACCTGTTGCGCGCGGCTCTGTTTCTCGGCTCGTTGCTCGGCGACCTTTTCCGGCGTCTTGAAGAAGTACTGCAGATAGGACGACGGCACTACCTGTAACGTGCGCAAAATCGCCGCGTCGGTGGAACTTGACCCCTTCGCCAGTGTTTCGACCACGCGTGCGGTCACATCCTGGCCGCGAAGGTACACCGGACCCGCGAAACTCAGATGGTTCAGACCAAGAAACCTCACGCTGACGTCTGCTTCAGTGGCGTCAAGCGCCCGCGCGATCGACTTTACGGTTCCGATCGGGCCGTTACACAATCCGATCACGTTCACGCTGGAATGGGTCAACACGGCTTCGGTTATGATACCGGCTGGATTGCTGAAGTTGAGCATGATCGCGCCCGGCGCGTACTGCTCCATTTCCCGTGCTATCTCAACGATCACGGGCACGGTTCGTAGCGCCTTGGCGAAACCGCCCGCGCCGGTCGTTTCCTGGCCGATGTAACCGAGTTCCCGCGGGATTAGCTCGTCTTTTTCGCGCGCCGTCAGGCGGCCAACACGAATTTGGGTCAGCACAAACGCGGCAGCCTTGATTGCGTCACGTCTATTGGTGGTGAGCGATACCGTGAACGGCGAGCCTTCACGCTCGACCATGCGCTTGGCGAGTGCGCCGACAATAGCAAGCTTAGACTCGTCAATGTCCATAAGCACAAGATCGGTCAAGGGGATGCGGGCATGCCGCAGCAGCAATCCCTCGACAAGCTCGGGCGTATATGTGCTGCCGGCGCCAATAACGCCTATCTTCACCGAGAACACTCCAATCCGGTTAGTTGAATAGCTCTTCTGGATGCCATGCCTGGCCCTGTTCCTGAAGGTGCGAAAAATGTTCTTCCGAGACAGGCTCCTCACCCGCGTCCATGGCAAGCAGGGCGGCCCCGGCAACCGGCATCAGACGAGGCAGGCCCGGGACGCAGTGAGGACAATCCTGGCGCAGCCGGGCTATCGCTGCCTCGACCAACGGACTTTCCATGGTCCGAATCGCTCCACCAGTCAACACGAACGGAAATTCTTGACTGCCAAAATTGAGTCTGTGCGCGATTGCGGCCGCTGAAACGCCGAACTCGTCTCCGATGCGTGTCAATATCTGGATCGCTACCTCGTCACGTCGGGCGGCGGCCTGAAATACCAGCTTTGTACACTTGCGAAACGTCTTGTCCGGCAATTGGTCGCGATAGAGCGCGAGGTATAGGGCATCCGTGCTTGGCAGCCCAACCAACCCCAGCACCATGCTCGTCAGCGCGGTCGGCTTGCCGCGCCCGTCCCAGGCACGGACGACCGCGCGAACCGCATCCACGCCAATCTGCACGCCGCCGCCCGAATCGCCATAAACGTAGCCGAGATCGGGGATAATCGCGGTGTCTCCCTCGGCAGTCCGGCCCACGGCGCCCGCCCCGCTGCCGCAATTAATGGCGACACCGGCGCCGGCAATCGAACCCGCGCGCAGGCCCGCCCAGACGTCGTTCGTCAGATGGTACGGCAGAATGGGATATCTGCTCGTCAGCAGCCTACCAAGGCACAAATGATCGTCCTCGACGTCGTGGCCGGCCAGGGCGAAGTGCGCAGCGCCGATCCGGTCGGCCGGAATCCGCGCCTGGATACACGCCTCGTCCACCGCGTGCGCCACGTTTGACACAGCGCTCTCGAAACCCTGGCCGGAGTGATTGGCGTTTCCGCCTTGCCCGAGCCCAAGTATCGTACCGATGTGGTCGATCAGTATGGCGCGCGTGCCAGAGGAACCGCCATCGACGCCGAGAAATACGCGGAATGCTGAATGGCGCAGCCTCGTTCTCCATTTGTAAAATGCCAGTGTGGGCCGGACGAGCAACGCCCAACCACGATCGTCCAGGGCGGCGCAATGGCTCGCGGGCCGCGCACTGTATACTTTCCAACTTCAGTCTATCGAAAACCGATCATATGCCCATCATGCTTTTGCTCTTCCCGACTCTCCTGAGCGTCGTCGGCTCTTGTGCAATGGTATTGAAGGTCTTGTGTAACGTGACTCACGTATTGGTATGCTATGTGTACGTGGATTGCCGCTGAGATTTATCGTGCGTGAATCGGTGCCCATGGCTGCTCCTCCCTCAAATTGCAAGGTCACGTATTCGCGCCAGTTCAGGCGCTGCGGGACGGCGTCTTGCGTTGTATGCGCGCCCGGCAAGGCTGGGCACGGCCCTTACTGGTATGCCTATTGGCGGCAGGAGGGCCGTGTGCGCTCATGCTACGTGGGTAAGACAGTGCCCGCGAAGCCTGGGATCCCAGGCGGCCTCGATCTGCCGCCTCAACTGGCCACGCGGCCAACGCAGGGCAGGCTGACCGTGCGGACGCTTGGAGGATTTGAGGTTCAACGGGACGGCGTGCCGATTGCCCCTCAGTCGTGGCACCGAAGGAAGCCGGACGCGCTGTTCAAGTCGCTGATCGCCGCGCCAGGGCAACGCGCCCCGCGAGAGGAGATCGTGGAGTGGCTATGGCCTGAGTCAAATCCCGCCAGCGGGGCGCATAACTTGCGGGCGACCATTCATTTGCTGCGCAAGATACTCGACGCCAAAGGCGCCGCGCCCAGTCATATACGGGTTGAAGGCGAAGCAGTGTGTCTGTTCCCCTGCCTGGACGGCGAATCCGACCACAATTGGAGTGACGCGACTGCATTTAGCATCGCGGCAGCCAGGGCGCTGTCGACGCGTGACATCGATGCCTGCGGACGTGCCCTGGCCATGTACGGCGGTGAATTCTTGCCCGACGACCTCTACGCGGAGTGGGCGTCACGGCGGCGCGAGGAGCTTCGAGGCGCCTATATCGCCCTCCTGTTACACGCCGCTTCGATTGAGTCAGCCGCGGCACGGCAAAATGAGGCAATGCGCTTCCTGGAACAGGTACTTGCCATCGATCCTTGTCACGAGGATGCCGCCCAATCGTTGTTGCGCATGCGCGCGGCGGCCGGCCAGTACACCGAAGGGCTTCGCGCATATCGTCACCTTGTGAAAGCACTGCACGAAAACCTGGAGGTCGAGCCCGCCGAAACGACCCGCGCCCTGTACAGACGGCTCCTTGCCGCGCGACGAACCCCGTCTGCCCTGGACCTCGTCACCAACCTGCCGGCGCCGGTAACGGACTTCGTTGGGCGAGCAGCGGAATTGCGCGCGGTGAGCACCCTGATTCAGGGTAGACGCCGGCGATTGATTACACTGACGGGCATCGGCGGATGCGGGAAGACTCGACTTGCCATTCAGGTAGCGCATAACCTCGCGAAAAGCTTTGACGGCAGAGTCTGGTTCGTCGAGCTCGCGGCGGTGAGCGAACCAAGGCTGGTGTTCCAGGCAGTTGGTGAAACATTAGGCGTGCGCGAGGATATGGAGGGCTATGGCGCCGCCGGCGCATCGCGCCCCCTGCAATCGTTGATCGCCGCCGCGTTACAGGCACGGCCTGCTCTCATAGTTCTGGATAACTGCGAGCATCTAGTCGCGGCGTGCGCTGATCTCACCGCGTCACTTGGCCGAACATGTCCGTCGCTGACGATCGTGGCCACCAGTCGCGAGGCGCTCGGCGTGGATGGTGAGACAACCTATCTGGTGGAACCGCTCCAGTTACCCCTGCAGCGTGATGCCCAGGCACTTGACCGGCTCGGCGCCATCGAATCCGTGAGGTTGTTCGTGGATCGGGCGCGAGCGATCAGGCCCGATTTTGCGCTGACTGAGTGGAACGCACAGGAAGTGATCAGCGTGTGCCGGCAATTGGAAGGGATCCCCCTGGCGATTGAACTCGCGGCGGCACGCCTTGCAATGCTGTCGACGCGTCAATTAGCGGACCGGCTGGACGATAGATTTACCTTGCTTACCGGTGGAACGCGAAGTAAACTGCCGCGCCATCAAACGCTCGAGGCGACCATGGACTGGAGCTATGGCCTATTGACCGATGGCGAACAACTCCTATTCAAGAACCTATCGGTCTTCTCCGGCGGCTGGACGCTTGAGGCAGCGGAAGCAGTATGTGCCACGGATGACTTTGACGGTCGCTCAGTACTTGAACTTCTCACGCAGCTTGTCGTGAAGTCGGTGGTAACGTGCCGGGCCGACAGCAGATTGGGCGGTGAAAGGCGATTCGGCATGTTGGAAACCGTGCGACGGTACGCGGCCTCGCGTCTCGACTATCGTGGCAGTCACGACGACGATGCATCAACCAGTGCGGTGAAAGACCGCCATCTGCAATGGTGCGTCTACTTCGTGGAAGCCGCGGCGGAAGCGCAACTGGGCGCGTCACAGGGCGCGTGGCTTGACCGCCTGGAACTGGAACATGATAACTGCAGGGCGGCTCTGCGCGACGCATTCCGCGCCGGCGATAGCCGGCCAGGGCAGATCGCGTCCGGACTGAGATTATGCGTGGCGCTGGGTTGGTTCTGGGAGGCGCGAGGCTATCTTTCCGAGGGCAGGGAGTGGCTTGCCGCCGCAATCGACGCGGCACGACATGCCGAACCAACGATTATCGCGCCTTATCTGCTCGACGTCTTGAGCCAGGCCGGAGATCTCGCCGCGAACCAGGGCGATCTCAAAGGCGCCGCCGCGCTTTTCGAACAATGCCTGGAGCGAGCCCGAGCCGGCACGGATCAACGTGGTGTCGCGCGGGCGCTCGATAGATTGGGCATGATCGCTGGTAATCAGGGTAATTATGCGCGCGCCGCCGTTCTCTACGAGGAGAGCGTGAAGCTTTGGCGCGACATCGACGACTGGCGCGGCCTGGCGGTGGCGATCGACAACGGTGGCCATATCGCCCATGCCCTGGGTGACTACCCGCACGCCAACGAGCGCTTCACGGCGAGCCTTGAGCTGAAAAAGCTGCACAGCGATCGCATCGGTATCGCCGAATCCCTCAACTGGCTTGGCCTCGTGGGATACGATGAGGGCAACTATGATCGAGCGGTGCGCCTGTTCGAGGAAAGCCTCGACATCGTTAACAGTCTGGGGGATCGCTATGGCACCGCGCACGGGCTGGGCAACCTCGGCCTCGCCGCATACGGACAGGGCGACTACGCGAAGGCGGAAGCATTGCACAAGCAGAGCCTCGCCCTTCATCGTGAGATCGGAGACAAGATTGGCGTTGCCTGGGCGCTGGAGGGCCTGGCGGGCGTGGCACGCGCTGTCGCCGACTATCCGCGGGCCGCGAGGCTCTTTGCCTCGGTCCATGCGCTGCGTAAGATGATCGGCGCTCCCCTCTCCCCGGTCGACCAGGTTACGTTCGATCGGGGCGCCGACGCTGTCCGAGTGGCGCTCGGCAGTATTGTATTTCACCAGGCATGGGACGCCGGTCTGGCAATGACCATGGCAATGGCGGCGCGGTATGCACTCGGCGAGCTACCGCATTATTGACGGCAGAGACTTAGGTCCACAATACGCCCGTGTCGTAAGCGCCATGCGAAGTATTTTGGCGGCTCAGTCCATCACTGCCGGCAAGACGCGCGCCATTGACGTGTACAACGCTCGGCGCCCCCTCTACGTTCACCATCTCTATACATGGGGTTGCAGGTTACCCGCGCGACACGCACGCGGATGCTTGCGACCCTGAGAGTGCCTACGGCTTCACGGGTCAGCGCGCGGCGTGGCCGCGCCGGCAAGGCCGGCCTGACCACCTCTCCATACCTCGGCTTCTATCGCAAATGCACTAGAGCCTGTTATGCACTTATGCTGAGCAACGGGGCAGCCCGTTGTAACTGGAGACAGACAAAAGCGACGAAATGGTAGCCGATCAGCGTGGTCTGCA
>JANWHV010000030.1 GCA_025450255.1 Chloroflexota bacterium
CCGCGCGAATCGCGCTAGATCGGCTATTGCCGGGCGCCATGTCGGGTGTTATGACTGGTTACCAGGGCTAATTCGCGGCTGCGATAGCCGCGGCGCGTGCGCGCATGGGATCGGGCATTCGGATGGACAATGTAGCGGCGTGGGAGACCAGGTGGTAGGATCCGCCAGGCCCCTGGCGCCTGGAAGTGCCCTTAGCGCTCTTCAATGCGCTGCCGTTCTGCTACTGCTGGTCGAGCCCGGTTCGCTCGACATGGTCAAGGGCGTCGATAATGATGCTTAAAGGCGCCATTTGCCGTGGAATTGCGGCAGCGTGTCCCGATGGATCTCCAGGTATTCGTCGAGCAGCGAGCACGCCATGTCGATGTCGTCGACCATCGGATCGAGGGCCAGGGCTTGCAGCGCCATGTCGCGGCTCCCCAGCACGGCGGCGTCCACGACGAATTCCACGCGAGCAGCCTCGCGCCGGCACAACTCGGCCACCATGGGCGGAAGCGCGCCGATACGCAGCGGCAGCGCCCCCATGCTGCTGATCACCGCCGGCGCCTCGATAATCGTGTCGTCCGGCAAGCCGGCTATCACGCCGTGATTCGGCACGTTGATTGAGAGCCGGTAGAGGTTCGCGTCGTGCGCGATGCCGTGAATCACCTCGTACACGCCCTCGCTCTGCGCGCGCCGCGACGGCTCCAGCGCGCCGGCATCGCCTGCCGTCAACGCTTCGACCTGGTCCCACAACACATCGCGTTCCCGGACCGCGCCCGCCCAATCATAGAGGCGCAGGTCATACCGCTCCCAGGGTTTGGTGCCGGGGTTATGGCCATAGGTGAGATATTCGCTGAGATGCGTGTCGCCGGAGACGGGAAGGCAGCCTGTAACACGCAGCATATCGCGGGTCAGCGGCTCTGGGCCGGCGGCGCCGGCCATGACACGCTCCTTCAGCAAGGGGTAGAGATCCTCGCCGGTGCCGCGCGCCCGCACATCCAGCATCCAGGTGAAATGATTCAGTCCTGCTGCCTTGATGTCGAGATGACGCGCCGCTTCGCACTCAAAATGATGGATGACGTGCCTGGAGGCACGAGCGTGCGACGCGGCCGCGTCGAGCAGCTCCGGCGGCACCTGAAGATCAAACCGATCGGCGAGCGCGATACCGGCAATCCGGTAGCCGTGGCCGATCTGATGGCATAGCCCGATAGGGGTGATCGACGTGTACTTCGCCACCGCGCGGCAAAGCCGGGGCAGGGGATTGCTGAGGTTGATCAGCACGGCCGCGGGACACAGCCGCTCCATATCACGCGCGAGATCGATGAGGTGGGGAATGTTGCGCGCGGCATGCGCGAACCCGCCCGGGCCGCCGTTCTCCGCGTACGGCTGGCGCAGGCCGTGGCGCAGGCTCGCTTCCCAATCCTGCCGCCACAACTCTTCGCGCGGGCCTACCTCGATGGTGCACACCACGAAATCGGCCCCATCCAGCAGCATGCGGCGATCGGCGGCGCTCTCTACGATCAGGCCGGCGTCCCATGCGCGATTCATGCGCTCGGCCAGGCGGCGGATCCGCGCCAGGCCATCGGCGTTGGTATCCACCAGCGCCAGCGTGCTGCCGCGCAAAGACGACTCACGCAGCAATGTTGCCAGCGAGTTCAGGCCGAAACTCGCGCTGCCCGCGCCGACTATCACTATCTTGAGGGACTTCATTCCTTCTCCCCGTCCAGGCGTGCCCCGCCGCTCGCCCCGCTCACTCCGGCGGCAGCCGCGGCACGTCTGTCCGCCGGTAGAGCGCGGCCACGGGGAAGCGCTCGCCGACGCTTGTCAATTCCACTTCATCGTCCGGTCCGTACACGTGAAAGAGACCCCAGGCATCGGAAAGCCGGCGATAGACCTCGACCGATTGGTACTCGGTGCTCACCAGCACGTATTCTTGCAGGGTCTCGCATTCGCGGTAGTAGGCGAACTTGCGCGTGCGGTCGTGGCGTTCCGTGCTCTCGGACAGCACCGCGAAGACCACGCTCGGCGCGGCGATCTCCGTCTCTCCCCGCCTTGCCACGCCATCGCCGTCGCAGGTCACGACAACATCCGGGTAGGTATAGCGGCTCGGGGAAACCCGTGTCGCCAGACCAAAGGTGTACGCCATGCAGGGGCCATCGCCCAGGGCGGCGTCCATGGCGATCAACGCATTGCCCGCGATTCGCGCGTGCGCCTGGGTACCCCCGGCCATGGCATAGACATAGCCGTCGATGTACTCGTGCTTGACGTCGTGGCTCTCGCGCTCCAGCGCCCGCCACTCCTCGACGCTCATGCGCCTGCGCTCGGACTGCTCCGGTATCCGGTCGGCGACCATGCTTCCGCCCTCCTTGCCTTGTAGCGTACCGCTTTCAAGATGCCTCCGCAGGCGTGAATGACGGCGCAACTTGGTAGGTAATCGTTACGACCGCGACGTGCTATAGCGCATTCCGCACCACGCCGGACGCTCGTTCCAGGCGCCGCCGCGCCTCGCCGGCATCGACGCCGGAGAGCAACATCACGATCGCGGTCTTCATATCATTGTCGGAAGCGGCAAGCGCCGCCGCGGCCTCCTCCGGGCCGGCACGGCCCGCTTCCGCCACTATGCGCCGCATTCGCTCACGCAACTTGCCGTTGACGGCCTGCATGTTGACCATCAGGTTGCCGTAGGTGCGGCCGGTAAGGATCATGGCCGTAGTGGAAATCATGTTAAGCACCAATTTTTGCGCCGTACCCGCCTTCATCCGGGTCGACCCCGCGATGACCTCCGGACCCGTTTCCGGCGCGATCACCAGGTCCGCGGCGCCCGCCACCAACCCCGCGCGGTTACCAACCAGGGCGACGGTAGAGGCGCCGCGCTCCCTGGCCCGCCGCAGCGCGCCCACCACGTAGGGTGTATGGCCGCTGGCGGCAATCCCCACCACCACGTCTCGCGCCGTCACGTCGAGCGCATCGATATCCTCGCTGCCCCGCTGCTCGTTATCCTCGGCGGCCTCGACCGAACGGGTGACGGCCGCCGGGCCGCCGGCCAGAAGCGCCACCACCTGGGAGGTATCGACGCCGTAGGTGGGGTAACATTCCGCCGCGTCCAGCACACCCATGCGGCCGCTCGATCCGGCCCCGACATAGATCAGGCGGCCGCCAATCGCCAGGGCGTGCGCCACGCGCTCGGCGCTGAGGGCGATAGCCGGCAACTCTCGCGCCACCGCCGCCGGCACCTTCGCGTCCTCCTCGCCGATCAACCGCACGATTTCCCGCGCGCTCAGCGTGTCGATGTCCAGGGTGCGTGCGTTCACCTGCTCGGTCCGCGATAGGGAGGCGGCGGCCTTCGCTGAGGAAACCGGGCCGTCGTAGATCTGCACCGCGCCGCGTTCCTGGTCGAAGCGCTCGATCGCCCGCTGCCAGGAATCGACTATCTCATCCACCGCGTCCCCACGCTCGATGGCCGCGCGCGGGGTGTCGGCGCCGAGCAACAGGTCGACAAAATACGCGCCGGATTCATCCCGGATCCACGTCATGTGCTCCGGGTATAGCGCGCGTATCGCCGCCAGGAGATGCAGCCCGGTCCGCACCCCGGCAAAGGCGTGCCGCTCGTCCACGTGCATTTGCACGCCGCCGCACGTCTGCTCCGCATACTTGCTTGCGGCGGGGCGAAACCAGATTGGCCCGAAACGCACGCCTGGAAGGTCGAGCCGGTTGAGATACCCTGCCAGCATCTCGGCATCGATCCAGGGGGCGCCCAGGATCTGGAACGGCAGCGCGGTGCCCCGTCCCTCGGATACCGGCGTGCCTTCGAGGAGACAAGACGCGGTATAGGCGAGACAGGTTGCGGCGGTAGGGATATTTGGCGAGGACGGCACCCAGGACAAGCCGGTATCGTCAAACCAGAAACCGCGGCGCCAGCCGTGCATCGGTATCACCTGTAACGGCGCGCCAATCCCCTCGCGCTCGTTCATCCAGCGGGCCAGTTCGCCGAGGGTCAGGCCATGGCGAATCGGCACGCGCGCCGCGCCGACAAAGCTCAGGAAGGCGGGATCGGCCACTGGGCCGTCCATGATGATGCCGCCCAGGGGATTCGGCCGATCGAGGAGGATCACCGGAAGGCGGCGGCGCGCCGCCGCCTTCAACACGGCCCGGACCGTCGACGCATAGGTGTAATAGCGCAGGCCGACATCCTGAAGATCGACGATCAAGGTGTCGACGCCGGCCAGCATGGCATCGGTCGGCTCCCGGTGCTCGCCGTAGAGACTGTACACAGGCGGATTCGCGCCGCCTTCGTGCCTGGAATCAATGCGCTTTCCGGCCGGCTCCGCGCCCCATAGGCCGTGCTCGGCGCCAAACAGGGCCACGACGCGCAGCCCGTCTATCTGCCGCAAGGCGGTCGTGGTGGGGATCAGACGAGAGGTGACGGCGCCGGCGCCGGCGAGCACGGCCAGCGACCGGCCACGCACATCATGCAGCGCCTGCTCAATGAGGACGTCACAACCCAATAGCACGGGTGGGCGCGCGCGGTACATCTAGGGCAGGTCCTTCCAGTAGCTGATGCGTGCCTCGGGCGGGCGCATCAGCGTCACGGCACGGCTGAAGTTCGCGAGGCACCCGCGCATCACGGCCAGCGATTCGTAATAGTCGCGGTAGCGGAAGCCGGAGACCGATCCGCTGAACAACTCATACTGGCTTGCCGCCTCAACCCAGCGATCGTAGACATCGGTGGTATCCAGATAGATGTCCGGCACGTACTCGTCCATGTCTTCCCAGTTCTCGGCGAACAGCAGCTGGGCGGGGGTAAACGCGGCATGGCGGCGTTTGATGGACGGCAGCGCCGCGTAGAAGAGCGCCTGCAGGGTGTTGTAGTGCGTATTGTTGTGATCGGAGTGAAAGCTGCCGCGCCAGTGCGTGATCACGACATCGGGCCGGACCTCGCGAATGACATCCACGATCGCATAGGCCACCTCGTCGTTTCGCGGCAGACCGGCATCAGGGTAGGGCAGGAAGCGCGCCTCGCCGCCCAAAACTTTCGCGGCGCGGCGCGCCTCGTCGATCTTCTGTTTGGCATACTCGTCTCCCGAGAGCCGCGGGTGCCCCATCTCGCCGGCCGTGAGGTGCAGCAGGACGGCGCGCGCCCCCGCCGCCGTGTATTTTGCGATCGCCGCGCCGGCACTGAATTCCATATCCGCGGCATGGCCGCCGATAGCAAGCACGCGTTCAACCTTAGGCATGGCCAGAGTCTCCTTTCATTCTTGGCG
>JANWHV010000031.1 GCA_025450255.1 Chloroflexota bacterium
ACGATTGCCGCCTCAAGCCCACCGGTTCCGGAACCCGCGAACAGCAGCACGTCATGTTCAGTTTGAAAGAAGTACCGCAGATTTTCAATGACTTCGTACTGGATGGCCCCGTATGCCGCGCCGCGATGATCGATCATCTGGCCTGACATAACGGCGCGAATCTCAGGCGGTATGGGGGTCGGTCCGGGAATACGCAGATTAGCATCGCCGTGCATAACGTGAGGCTCCTCTCGCGACGCGCCGTGGCGGCGTCAAATCATTCGCGTACGGTGTATTCAGAGAAGTCGTCGACGGTGGGTTTCGGCACTGGCGTCAGGCGACGAATCAAGACCTTATCCGCTCGACGCCCAATGACCGACACAACTTTAATCAGAGCGTCCTTTTCAAGCGAGATCTCGGCGCCCACGGTTGGTAAGTCGCCCAGCTTGTCGATGATAAAGCCATTCAACGTGTCGTAGTCCTCGGAGTTCAGGCCAAGGTGAATTTCGTCGTCGAGGTCCTCGAGATTAATTCGCGCGTCGACCATGTATTCATTCGGCGCGATCTCCTCGACTGTCGGTTCCTCGCCGGGCTTGTCGTATTCGTCCTGGATCTCGCCGACGATTTCCTCAAGCAGGTCTTCTATGGTCACGAGCCCGGCAGTGCCGCCTGACTCGTCGATGACGATAGCCATATGCGTTTTCTTTGCCTGAAATTCGCGGAAAAGGTCACCCACGCGCTTCGTCTCGGGCACCTCAAATGGTACTCGCGCCATGTCGCGTACCGGCTCGTCCATCGATCCGGTCGTGACCGCGCGCAACATGTCCTTCACATACAGGATGCCAGTCACCTTGTCTATCGAATCTTCATAGACCGGCAAGCGAGAGTGACCGCTTTCGAGGGCGACGTCGATCGCCTCCTTGAGGGAGCGATCGGCTTGAACGGCGGTAATGCGCACGCGTGGCACCATCACTTCGCGGGCCATCGTTTCCTCGAACTCGATGACGCCGTGAATCATTTCTCGCTCTTCCTCTTCGATGACACCTTGCTGCTCGCTCAAGGTCACCAAGCTGATGAGCTCTTCCTCGGTTACGAACGGACCAGTCCGCGGTCGAATGCCGCGAAGCCGCATCACGGCTTCGGTGATGGACCGCAGCACTTTGATCATTGGGCCCAGCACAATGGTCAGTGCTTTGACGGCGCTGGCGTAACGCAGGGAGGTCGTTTCGGCGGTGTGGATTGCCACGGTTTTGGGTACGATTTCGACGAACGTCAGTACGACAAGCGAGGTGACAAGTGGCGCGACAATTGCTCCAATGCTGTCGCCAAGCGCGTTCACCAGTAACAACGTCGCCAGGGTAGAGGCGACAATTATCGCCACGCTGTTCAATATGAGCAGGGCCGACAGAAACCTATTAGGGTCGCGGATGAGATACGCGACCGTTTCACTGCCCTTGACGCCCTGGTCCAACAAGTGCCTGGTACGGATACGGCTAACAGAAGTGAGCGCGGTTTCGGCGCCATTCGCGAAAGCGGACAGCACGAGGCACACTACGAGCCCTACCACCTGAAGTGTATCAATGCCGCTCCATGCGTGACCGGCGGCGGCAATCAGGGGCTGAAGATGGGGTCCACTTTCGCCTGGACTCAGCGAAGCCGCGGCGAATTGAATCTGAAGGACCACTAGGGCCTTTCTCCGTGGGTGGCCACGCTTCTAGGTGAAGAGTGCGCTCACCGAGACGTCCTCGTGGATACGCTTGATAGCCTCGGCAATGAGAGGGGCTACAGTCAGCACCTCGATTTTATCACCTTTTTGCGTCTCTGTAACTGGAATCGAGTTCGTGACAACCACATGTCTGATGCTACTTTTGGCGATGAGCTCGGCGGCCTGGCCGGCCAATGGCGCATGAACGCCAAACGCGTACACCGCGCGCGCGCCGCGATCCATCAACATATTGGCAGCTTCAACCAGGGTGCCGGCGGTGGAAATAATATCGTCGACGATGACGGCGTTCTTCCCACGCACTTCACCGACCATTTCGAGCATCTCGGCTACATCCGGCTGTGGCCGCTGTTTGGCGATAATCGCCAGCGACGCGCCAACTCGGGCCCGGAAATCATTGGCACGGAGCACGCCGCCGGGATCTGGCGAGACAACGACGACGTTGTCAAGATCCATTTGCTTGCAATGGCTGGTAAGGACGTTGACCGACCGTAAGTGATCCACGGGTATGTCAAAAAACCCTTCGATAGCCGGCGTGTGCAGATCGAGAGCGAGCACGCGATTCGCGCCGGCCACCGTAATAAGATTCGCGACCAACTTGCCCGAAATCGGCTCGCGGCCAATGCTTTTCTTTTCCTGGCGCGAATAGCCGTAGTAGGGAATGACGGCGGTGATCCGCCGAGCCGATGCGCGCCGCAACGCCTCGATCATCATGAGCAGTTCCATGATGTGATGGTCGACCGGACGGCAGGTGGGCTGGACGACAAAGACGTCGGCTCCTCTGACGTTGTCCTCGATGCGAATGCGGGTCTCTTCGTCCTTGAAAGTGCCTACGAACGCGTTGCCCAGCGGAATGCCCAGAATATCCGCGATTTCCGTGGCTAACGCAGGATTCGCGGAGCCGCTGAACACCTGGAGCTTGGAATCCATGCGCCTCTGTTCCTCCTGCTACACCTTGTCGCCGTCGCTTGAGCGACGCGATTTTTTTGTCTTGATCTCATGCGCGGGCACGCCCGCAACCGTGGTCGCCGCCGCTACATCGTGTAGCACGACGCTCCCCGCGCCGGTCGACGCGCCGTTGCCAATCACCACGGGCGCTCGCACCACCGTGCCGCTGCCGAGAAACACATCGTCGCCGATGGTGGTGCGGTATTTTCCGCTCCCATCATAGTTCGCGATAACGGCGCCGGCGCCGACATTGACGCGTTGGCCCATGCCGGTATCGCCGACGTAACTAAAATGCCCCATTCGAACGTGCTCTCCTAGCGTGCTGTTCTTGATCTCGGCGAAATTTCCTATGTGGCTGCCGCCACCAAGCGTCGTTCCGGCGCGAAGATGAGAAAAGGGGCCAATCCTCACATGGTCGGCAATTTCGGAAAACTCGACATGCGAGGCAAGCACCGTGCAATCGTTCCCTATGGCGGACGCGACAACACGTGTCTGCGCGCCAATGTGACAGCGTTCACCGATCGTGACCCCCGCGTCGATGATCACATTTGGCTCGATTACCGTGTCGGTGCCGATGGTCGCATCGGCGGCGATATAGGTGGACAACGGATCGATGAGCGTCACGCCCGCCCGCATCAGTCTATGGTTGATGCCGCGACGCATTACCGATTCGGCGTGGGCGAGCCCGACGCGATCGTTGATACCGATAATCTCGTCGTGGGAAGCGCCGGAGACGACGAGCAGGCCGCCTTCTTCAGCCGCGGCCTCCGCCAGGTCCGTCAGATACACCTCGCCATCGCCGTGGCTTGGTAGGGCCGGCAGCGCCTTGCGCAACCACTCGACCTGCATGACGTACAGGCCCGTGTTAATTTCGCGAATGGCGCGTTGTTCCTCGCTGAGCCACTTTTCCTCGACGATGCGAGAAGGCTCCCCCGCGCCATCTCGAATAATGCGTCCATAGCCAAACGGTTCGTCAAGCGTCGCGGACAGCAGTGACAGCAGAGCGCCGCGATCGCGATGCCGCGCGCGCAGATTTGCCAGCGTGTCGCCGCGGAGCAGCGGCATGTCGCCGTACATCACCAGGACTTCGCGGCAGCCAGGCGGAAGAGCGTTGAGCGCGATAGTGACCGCATGCCCGGTGCCAAGCTGTTCTTGTTGAATGACAACGGCCGTATCAGCCGGCAATAAGTTGCGAACCTCGTCGTGACCATGGCCCAAAACGTACAAAGGCGTTAGGTCGGGTACGCTGAGCACGGCAAGATGGACGTGCTCGATCATGGACATTCCGGCCACTTTGTGCGCGACTTTTGGCATCGCGGAACGCATCCTCGTGCCCTTGCCTGCCGCAAGCACGATCGCGACCGTCAGATTAGACGCGGTCATGAAACACCGAAGCCGGACCGGACAGGGCGGTGAACCTGCCGGGATTCGCGGTGAGGTTAGTCAATCCATGGAAGCATTCGGAGCCTAAGTCCGGTTTGCACGATGGCGCCGATCCGTCCTGGTGCTTTGATCCCAAAGAAGCCCTCGTCGCTCACAACGCAGATCCACGTCCCGGCTAACAGTGTAGCAGGTGCGCAAATCGTGGCGGGCACGCAGGCCCGAGTTTCCTTCAAGAATCGGTCACCAATCGCGAAAAGATATGGAGAGCAGCGAGCGCGGAACCGGACCCTTACACGTGCCAGTGGACTAAGCCGTCCTCCTCGTCGTCGATACCAGCCATGGCAAGCGCCGTATGGCGGGCGTTCGACTCTTCATGTCGCTGGATGCCGGCGGCGACCGCCTTTCCAATGGCGGCCGCCAGGCGGTCGACGCTATCCGCGTCCTGACTTGTCCAACCCTCGAGAGCCGCGCGCGCGGCTCCGGCCGCGATACCCGCAAGGTCTTCCATGTACCTCGTACCTTAACGCTCGATTGGCACGCCGACCAAACTGCCCCACTCCGTCCACGACCCATCATAGTTCTTTACGTTTTCGAAGCCAAGAAGTTGCGTGAGCACGAACCAGGTGTGGCTGCTGCGTTCGCCAATGCGGCAATATGCAATGACTTTCTTGTCGGGACTGATGCCTTCGCCTGAATAGAGGGCGCGAAGCTCGTCGACGGACTTAAACGTGCCATCCTCATTCGCCGCCCTGGCCCAGGGTATATTGCGCGCGCCAGGCACATGGCCGCCACGCTGCGCGCCTTCCTGTGGATAGTTGACCATTGCGATGACCTCGCCCTTATATTCGGCGGGCGATCGCACGTCGACGAGTGCCTTCCCCTTGGCGGAGTTCACGTACTCGGCCAGAACCTCGTCGCGGAATGCGCGGATCGAGAGATCGGCGTCCGAGGCGGTATAAGACGCAGCGGCGTACCGCGGCACGTCCTTTACGAGGGGGCGTCCCTCTGCCTCCCACTTGGCTCGACCGCCATCGAGCACTTTGAGATTTTGGTGACCGTACAGCCTGAACAGCCAGAAAGTATAGGTTGCGTACCAGTTGTTCCGATCGCCATAGAACACAACGGTTGTGTCGTTCCCTATGCCGCGTGAGCCTAGTAGTCGCTTGAAGCCGGCCTTGTCCACGAAATCCCGGCGTATCTGATCCTGTTCGTCGGTGTGCCAATCGATTTTCACGGCGCCAGGAATGTGTCCGGTCTCGTAGAGCAACACGTCCTCGTCAGACTCGACAATACGAACGTGCGGGTCGCTCAGGTGTTCGGCGAGCCACGCGGTCGAGACCAAAACTTCGGGATGTGCGTAGCCTTCGGCCATGACGGTTTTCCTCCATTGCACAGCACTCTCGCCGGCGAATCAGCCGTATTCATTGCGACTGGGCGGGGACATGTCCGTCCTGAGCCCGCACGCTAAGTTTATCATAACCCTGGTACACTGTCGTCTAAACCGACTGGGAAACTCGGAATAAACGTCGAAGAGCACTTCGAGGTGGCTGAAGCGGCTACGCGTTCGGTACACTTATAGCCATCAGTATGTGTTTCAAGGCGCCGCTGGCCGATGGGAACAAATCTCCCATGCTCGCGACGTGAAGGGTAGTAATCCGCCATGGCTCAGAGCTACGCGCAATTGTTGAGCAAGGTCAAGACGCAAATTCGCGAGGCCGCGCCTCGCGATGTATGGAATGTGGTCGCCGATGGCGGCGAACATATTCTGATCGACGTGCGCGAGCCCGACGAATATCAGCAGGGCGCGATCGAAGGCGCGGTACACATCCCGCGTGGTTTCCTGGAGCAGCGGATTGAAAATACGGTAGCCGATCACGATCGGCCCGTGGTTCTGTACTGCGCGGGCGGGACCCGGTCAGCGTTCGCCGCGGCGACCCTGGAGGACCTTGGCTATTCCAATGTTGTCTCGCTCCGCGGCGGGTTCAACGGCTGGAAGGACGCGGGCTTGCCATTCGCGGTGCCGCAAACACTGAGTGCGGAACGGAGGAACCGCTACAGCCGGCATCTCCTGATCCCCGAGGTCGGAGAGGCGGGCCAGCTCAAGTTGCTCAGCTCAAAAGTATTGCTGATCGGCGCAGGTGGTTTGGGCTCTCCAGCCGCGCTGTACTTGGCGGCGGCGGGCGTCGGCATGCTGGGTATTGTCGATGCCGATGTCGTGGACGAGTCGAACCTGCAACGCCAGATTTTGCACAATATGACGAGGATTGGCCAGGCCAAGACCGCCTCGGCGCGCCAGACGATTGAAGCGCTCAACGGCGATGTACAGGTCATCGAACATAACGAACGCATGGTGGCGGACAATATCCTGGACATGATTGGCGGTTACGATCTGATCGTGGACGGCGCCGACAACTTTCCAACCCGCTACCTGCTGAACGATGCCAGTATTCTGGCCAGAAAGCCCGTTGTTCACGGCAGCATTTTCCGTTTTGAGGGCCAGGTCACCGTTTTCAAGCCGTTTGACGGACCGTGCTACCGCTGCCTGTTTCCCGAGCCTCCGCCCCCCGACATGGCCCCGTCGTGCGCGGAAGCCGGCGTGCTTGGCGTGCTGCCTGGTATCGTAGGGTCGTTGCAGGCCAGCGAAGCCATCAAACTGCTGCTGGGCATCGGCGATCCGCTGGTAGGCCGGCTACTGCTGTTCGACGCGCTGGAGACAAGTTTCCGAGAATTGCGCTTGCGGCGGAATGCTCATTGTCCGGCCTGTGGCGACGATGCGACGCTCCGTGAAGTTACCGATCTGGAATACGCCTGCGCCTTGCCGGCATAGGGCCGCAGTCGCAGCGTGCTTCGCATTCCATCGGGCATGATGGACGAGATCGTTCAGCATGCCGAGAGCCAAGCGCCCGCCGAGGCGTGCGGGCTGATTGGCGGATGCGCGAGTGTCGGAACTCAATTGTTCAGGACCGATAATATCGACGTCGATCCACACCGCTATGAGATAGATCCCGCGCAGATGTTCCGGGCACTCATGGCGATAGACGAGGCGGGGCTGGATCTGGTGGCTATCTATCACTCCCATCCGGCATCACCTGCTTGGCCGTCGCCTACGGACGTAGCGTTCGCCTTTTACCCCGAGTCGTTCTATGTGATCGTAAGCCTGTTGAGGACTGAAGCACGGCGCGCGCGCGCATTCAGAATCGTGGAAGGCGTCGTCACGGAACACGCGCTATTGGTGACGTAGGGCGAGAGGGCAGTCGCTCAGGGCTCGGCGCCTCGAGCCTTGCGGCCTCACGGCGAGGGCGTGGTAGTTGGAAATGCCTGGTCTAAGAACGGCGCTTTATCGTGCACCAGGCGGATCGTGCTGTCGCGCATACCGGCGGGGAGCATTTTCGTCGCGGATGGCACATTTTGCCACAGCCACACGGCGACTGTGCCTTGCTTGATGGCGGAATTAAAGTTCTTAGAACCGAACTGCGCGAATCCAGCGAGCAAAATCATGCTGAGGAGCACGCCGCGAGCGCCGCCGAAAATGAGGCCGCCCAATCGATCTACCCAGCCAAGCAGCATCAATCGCTGCACCCACACCAGTATATTGGCGCCGATCTCGACCGCGACGACGATGGCGATAAACGCGACCACAAACGTCCATCCGCCATTTACCGCCGGCTCCTTGACGCCGGCGTGTTTGTGTGGAGGATCGACGAGCGCGGCGAGTTTGCCCGCGAATAACGCGGCCAGAATAATGCCGGCGAAACCGGCGATCGACCGGATCAACCCACGCCATATGCCAAGAAAGGCCGATATCGCGATAACGCCGATAATCACTGGGTCGAGCCAATTCGTTGTCGTACCCGCGGCAGTAGCGGCCGTCGCGATCACTCGATTTCTCCAGTCGGCATCGTATTCGAAATGTTACGCCATCGCAGTCGCATCGTATCACAGGATCTGATTCACCGCGATACGCCACATGTTGACAGGACGCAAGATTATGATTGGACACGGGACGCGTGAGAGGTGAGACGCCAACGCGCCTCACCCCTCTTCCAATCCACTTTCGCGCGGCCGGAGCATGCGGTTCCGCGGCTTCGCTCGTCGTCTTGACGCCACTCGCTCACGGCCTGTCAAGC
>JANWHV010000032.1 GCA_025450255.1 Chloroflexota bacterium
CGGTTCGATCTATCCGCGTAATCGCCGGGGTCCTACGCAAGTGCCCAAGATCCATTTCGTTTCGTGCTGGCTTTGCCTAAAGCGTTGTATCCAGCACCGCCCGGATGCGCTCGATCAAGTTATAGAGATGCTGTTCGTGATCAGGGGTGATCTGCAGGTAGCGGTCGATCCCCTTCGCGATGTCTTCCAGCGCTTCGCCAAACTCGTCATACTTGGCGTCGCTCCAGACCTCGTTCATGTTGTACCAGTGGTTTTTCATGCGCCGGTATTCGTCGCTCAGCAGTTGATTAAACGTGACCAAGTGAGCTCGGAACTCAATCAGCGCGTCCAAATCGACCTGCACTTTGTCCGCCACCGCCGCGACTCCTTCCTCCGCGCTACGCCTACTCCTAAAAGGCCGGCCGCCAGACGTACACAGCCAGGTCGCTGGTGCCGCAGGCCAGCAGCGCTCCATCCGGCGCGAAGCGCACGCTTGCCGCCGCCCCGTTGAGCCCGTTTATGGTCTGTAACGTCGTGCCTGTCACCACGCTCCACAAGCGTACCGAGGAATCCTTGCCGCCGGATGCTAATAACTGCGAGTCGGGGGAGAATGCGAGGCTGATTACCCGCGACCGGTGGCCTTCAAATGACTGGCGCAAGTGGCCGTCAACCGGTTCCCATAGGCGTATCGTGCGATCCTCACCGCCGGAACCGAGTGATTGGCCATCCGGAGAAAAGGCCACACAGAACACGCCGCCAACATGTCCGGTAAGGGTCTGCGTCTCTTGAACGGTATCGACATCCCAGACCACAATCGTCGCATCCGCCGCTCCGGATGCGAGGAGCGCTCCGTCCGGCGAAAAGCACAGAGTGGTCACGGTGCCGCCGTGCGCTACGAGCACATGGCGTGGTTTCCCGCTTTGGAGATCCCAGATCCGCACGGCCTGATCCTCCCCGCCCGAAGCAAGCCACCGATTGTCTGGCGATATGGTGACGCACTTCACGGCGGCGCGATGCCCTTTGAGCTTACGCCGCACCTCCTCGGTCGGGAGTTGCCACACGGTCACCGCCTTGTCGGCGCTGCCAGAGGCCAGGAATTGCCCATCCTCGGAGTAGGCCACGGCATGCACCTCTCCGAAGTGTTCCCAGAGGTTATGCTCGAGCGTGGCCGTCGCCGATTCCCACACTCTGACTCGTTTATCCGGACAGCCCGCGGCCACGAACTGCCAGTTCGGCGCAAGGTCAACAGCCAGGGCCGTTTCGTCAATCGGGGCGGATTGCTGGGCAACGGTCATGATGCCTGCCGCCCAGCGCAGCGAGGAAGTGCCTGCCATCAGGGTTCGCAGCTCCGGCCAGTCCGGCTGTAGAGCTTGGGCCGCCAGGACGAATCGTGCCGCTTGATCGATCCGCTTGCCGTCCAGTGCCTGGCGGATCGAATGGCCATAGGCTTCGCACGTGAGGGAACGCACCTCCACATCATCGCCGTGCTCTATTAGCCAGCCGAGTAGATGCTCCTGCGCATCCTCCCACCGACCACGCTCCCCTGCCCGGTGTGCCGCCTGTATATAGGTTGCGCGTAGCATCGACCGCGCTTCCTTATAGTGGAGATCAATGTCGATCACGACTTGCAGGGCTTGGCGGGCGGCTAGCCAGTCACCATTGGCCAGCAGCTTGAGCGCCGTGACGTAGTGGTTCTCGCAGAGAAGCGCACGCGCCTCCGTGGTGACGGGTCCTGGCGCCCCATCGAGTAATGGATCAATTACCCTGATCGCGACATCCCATTGGCCGGCTTCGGCAAGGGATTGGCCCAGGCCCAGCATAGCCAAGCGGAGGTCCGCATGGGCAAGGTGCGCCGCGGTAAAGGCGGACGCAACCTCTTCGTCCGCGCGGCGAATCGTGGCCACCTCGTCGGCGAGTTGGAGCGGCGCGCCGGCGATTTCCGCCAGGCCGGCACGCTCGAGCAAGGCGCGGGCGGCCAGACTGAGTGCTTCTGTCGCCTCGACCAGCCGCTTGCCGCGCTCCTGCTCCGCCTCGGCCACGACGGTGGCCGTTCGACGCCTCACCCGTAGTTCCTGTGTCTCTTCCTGTACCGATACTTGCACTTCGCGCTGCCGCTGCTTATAGCGCGCCTCGGCTGCTTTCTCGGTATTAAGTCGTACTGTCTGAGCCAATTCGTAGGCTTGCACCGCCTCCGCGAATATCTCGCGCAGACTTTTTGCCGAATCACGTGCCATCGATTCGTTCCAGTTCAGCGGTCTTCGATCGCAACAACTCCAGGAGAAGATCGCGCTCATCCCGAGCGGGCAGTTGATACGGCTTGCACTTTTCCTGCCGGCCAAGTTCCCAATCTTCATGGCGGAACAGGGCTCGGTTATCGGCTAGGCTTGCCGCGGCGCCATTGCCGAGTAATTCCGTGCTGTCACGTAGCGACAATCTGAGCGCAAGCCGCAGGTCGAAATAGCGGAAACCTCCGCGCTTGAAGACGCCTTCAACCGTCGTCAGCCCATCTGCCCACAGGATCACGTTCATACCCGCTTCAGGACCTTCATCCACCAGGCGCGTCAACCGCTTTGCCCCGTCACTCTGCGTGAGAGTGTCTGGACCACGTAATTCTCGCCACCGCTGTAGGCCGACGACGGCCACGACAATGCGCGGCTCCGCGATACCGGACGCGATACGCGCCGCAAGCCTTTCAAGTAGCTCGTCCACGACAGCCGTGGACTGCCGGTAGTTCGCTACGCTTAATTGGTGTGCGAATGTTCCCTGCTTTCGTTTCGCCGCAAGATCGCTAAAGTAGCCGGCAAAGGGTGAGTCTGGGCGGGCGAGATCAAGAACGACGAATTCCACATCGGATGGACTCAACTGCCCCGCGATGCTGATCATCGCCGCGACTATCACTCCGTATGCTCGCGCCTGATCCTCACCCGCGATGAGCAAGTTTGAGCGCGCTTGACGCTCCAGCGCGGCGCCCGTCGGTGGCTTAACGTCGATCGGCGTACCGAGCCAGATCAGCGGCGCGGAAGACGATCCAAGCCACTCGTGTTGGGAGAGGGCAGCCAATAACGAGGGGCTCTCCTCCAGATGAGCGGGCGCGCGACCGTCAAAGGTAGCGGGCCTTGGATAGCTCCGCTTCACGGCTAGGCGCGCGAGATCGCTTTGTACTTGTTGCCAATCCCGCTCACGCAGTCTCGCCACGCGGATGGTACGATTCTTGTCCCTCTCGCCCATCCTGTCGTTATAGATCGCCTCACCGACGCGCTCCAGCCGCGCCGCCGCATCATTTCCGTCGCCGAGAATAGCGAATGCGTCACGCTGCCGACACTGGAGCGCGATGCGCAACCCCATCTGGTCATATATTCGATTGAGTACCTGCCCTCCGGTGGCGGGAGACTGCGAGCACAGCAGCACGTGAATCCCGGCGCTACGTCCGCGCTTGGCGAGATCCTCCAGGATCTGGGCCGCGGAACGAGATAGGGCGTCATCCTCATGGAATAGAACCTGAAATTCGTCGATTATCAGGAGAAGGCGTGGCAAGATCATGCCCGTTTGCCGGCGATAGTCGGACAGTTTGGCGATTCCTTGCCCGGCGCTCTTGAACAATCGGCCACGCTCCTCCATTTCCTCCTGCAAGTGCCGAAGCACGTTCAGTCCGAATTCACGCTCGCTTTCGAGCGCGACGGCATGAGCGTGGGGAAGGTTGAGATAGCGCTGAAACTCCACCCCTTCCTTGAAGTCCAACAGATAGAGTCCGAGTTCCTCCGGGGCGTAGCGGAGCGCAAGTTGGGTGATCAGCACATGCAGGAGGTTGCCTTTGCCGGATCCAGTCGTTCCGCCAATCAGCCCATGATGTACCACGCCCGGATCCTGGCCGATCCGCAGGGGGTGCGCCGCGCCGGTGCTCGATAGGCCAATTGGCACTTCCAGGCCGGGCGAACTCGAACCCTGCCAGTATTCGTGGGCTCCGATAGCAATCCGCTCAAACGCCAGGTCGCTGACCACCCGGGTAGCCGCGGTGCCCACCGTGGTCAGCAGCGATTCGACCAAGGCGGGCGTAGGCGCCTGGTCGGGAGTAACCGGATGCCGGCCCAGCAAGCTGTCGTCCCAGCGCACCTGGTCAGCCGCTACGAACTCGATCGTAGTACCGAGGCACGTCAGCCGTGCCAGGTCGTCGCCACGCGGCACCGGCAGCGAGGTATCAATGTGGACCACGAGATACACGCCTGCGCGGGGGCCGTTGCGCGCGACCTGAATGAGACCACCGATCATCCGGTCAGAGAACGCGGTTGGGAAGTCTGGCAACACCAAGACTTGGTAGCGTATCTGCTGCTCGGGCATGGTTGTGTTATAGGACTCAAAGGTTAATTCGGGCGTCACCAGACGATCCTGGATAACATCTTCTATGTGCTCGGTGAGCGTGATAAGCTGTTCGTCGATTTCCTGGGGATGGGACCAGATCTTCGCGCCCCGGAGTGTTTCCGGCAACCGCCGAAAGATCGCGAGGTTACCGCCTGCCGATAGTGGATCGGCCAAGATGAGGCGCACCGCGTCGGGAGCCGCCGTCACCATAACTCGCAGCGCGATGGATTGAAGCAACTCTATCGCTTCCGCCCTGAAGAGGTGGTCGCTTTTCACGAAGATGTGGCCGGAACCCACCAAGCCTGCCAGCGCGGGCAGGGGAGCCAGTCCTTCGATCTCATCGATCAACTGCCCAACTCGGATGCTAGATGGGGGCAGGGAGCTCGCCGATGGGACATAACTCTTCCACAAACCATCCTGCCACCCAGCGACCGCTGGGCGATTGGCGGCGGATGCTGCCTGCCATTGGTCGCGCAGACTCTCGATTGTTGTAGCCGCGGCGCTACGGGCACAATCAAGCTCTTCTCGGTAGTCACGCCCTGCCGCCAGAACGTCAAGCCGTCCGTATGCCTCAATGTCGGCCATGCACCAATCGTAGGCCGCTTCCAACCTGGCGCCGATTTGGGTGTGACCCCAGCGTGCCCGCGCACAGGATCGCCACAGTCGTCCGGCTGCTTCGACCACTGCCTCATGCTGATCGATCATTAGCGGCTGATTAATAGGACTATGCCTCCCACCACTACCACGGCAGGAATTGCGAGTACGAGCAAGAGAGGCAGGCCGGTCCGTTTGCCAAGGCGATAGGCGAGCCAGGTCAGCCGGACCCGGAGCCCCTCGGTGTACCGGAGCAGCGGCTTAACGAGGCGCGCGCGCATCTCTCCCAGCCCTTTCGATACCAGCCAACCGAGGCGGGATTGTAATCCTGTATCGCGCCGCGGTTCGACACGTGCCGGTTGACGCGGCATGGCCCGCGGCCGCTCCTCGATACGGTCCGGGCGGCGCACAGTGTCCTCCGTAGGAGCCTCCGGTGCTTCGCGAACCGGTACCGTGCCTGGACGACTAGCCGCGTATAGATCGGCGATGAAGCCCGCGGCGGAGGCATAGCGTTGTTCAGGCTCCTTCGCAAGGCCCCTCAGCAGCACCTCTTCCGCTTCCGGCTTAATCGCGGGGTTGATCGTACTGGGACGTGGCACGGGTTGACGCAAGTGGTCAAGCATCACCGCCATTGGCGTGTCACCGGTAAAGGGCACTCGACCGGTGAGCATCTCGTATGCCACGACTGCCAGGGAGTACCGATCGGCGGCAGGCCCGATCTGTTGGCCCGCGGCAAATTCGGGCGCCATGTAGGCGGGGGTACCAACGGGCAGACCGAAGGTGGTCTGCTTGGCCGCGTGGTCGCTGGATCCCTGCACGAGAGAAGCCAGGCCAAGGTCTTGCAGCACTGGTCTTCCGTCGCGACTGAGCAGAATGTTGGACGGTTTGATATTACGATGAATAATGCCGTCTTCATGCGCGTAATCGAGGGCGGCGGCGATCGGCGCGAGCACTTTTTGCACAAAGTCGGAGGAGAGGGGAGCGCCCACTTGCGCCTCCAGCGCTAAGTGCTCGATCAACTCGGTGACCAGATAGGCCGTCCCCTGCTCGATGCCATAAGCGTAGAGCTCGAGGATGGCCATGTGGTGCAAGCGCGCGAGTAGCGCCGCCTGTTGTAGAAAACGCTCCCCGGCGTCCTCCGTAGAGGTTACCGCGTGCGGCAGGATCTTGAGCGCCACATAACGCGCCATGGAAGGCTGATGAGCCTTAAACACGGCGCCCATACTGCTGTGCCCGATCTGCTCGACTATTTGGTAGTCACTGGCAAAATCGGTCCCCGGTGCAATGCTCATATTTGGCGCAATCTGTCTTCGTGACTGGATCTATCCTGAGGCAGATGGGCTTATTATAGCGAGATCAGAGCCAGTTCTCCAGCACGTCGGATCCCTACCGCCAAGGCCGGGCGCATGCGGCGGCTGAGCATTGCCTCCACCGAGTGGTCTGGTATACTGTGTGTGCGCCGGACCATGCGCCCGTGGCTCAATGGATAGAGCACCAGATTGCGGATCTGGAGGTTACAG
>JANWHV010000033.1 GCA_025450255.1 Chloroflexota bacterium
CCCTGGATGAAGGCGACGGTCGTCGTGCTGCCGGCACAGGCCGCGAGCGCGCTGAAGGTTTCGATCGTCGAGCCGTCGGCGGTGCCGAAGTGGGGATACGCGCCGGCAAAAATCACCATCCATGCCGGCCAGTCCGTTACCTTCACCAATACCGGACGGATCGCGCACACGGTCACAAGCTCGACCGGCGCGTTCGATACCGGCCTCATCCAGCCCGGCAAGTCGGCGGTGCTGACCTTCAGCAAGCCGGGCACGTACGCCTACTATTGCCAGCCGCATCCGTGGATGAAAGCTACGATTGTGGTTCTTGGCGCGTCCACGACACCGGCGTCGCCGACGCCGGCCACGCCGATCGTCAAAAACGATACGCAGCAACCGCCCTCGGTAAGCGTGGGGCGCGCGGTGAGTATCGTCGTGTTGATCGTTGCCCTGGTATTCGCGGCGGCGTTCGCCTTGCGCAAGCGCCCACGGTCCAGCCCGCGCTGAGCGCGGACCGTCAATCATCCTGACTATCAACGTAGCGTGACCGGCGTATGCTGGAGGAGGACAACACGGTGGCAGACGAGCGGGAGGAGCGCCCTGGCATTGCGCCAGAGGTCGAAACCTTTGCGCGCGGCCTGATCGACGCGGTCGCGCACCAGCGCATCCCCGATTTGTTCAGCCGCGCGCATCCCAATGCCCTGTATAGCGTGCCGAACCGCAACGGGGTGTGCGTGCTCGCCCTTCGCACCACGGACCTGCTCGAGGACGAGCTGGTGGCGATGATGAAATACAGGCTGGCCCAATATCTCGCCGTGCAATTCGTCGACGCGACCATGATCTACGAGGAGCGCCTGGAGCATGAGCCGCTCAGCAGCGTCTCGCCGCTTGATATTCATGTGATCGCCGGTTCGGTCGAGACAGGTGAAATCCTGTGCTACGCGGTAATCAAGGCACCGGCCGGCATGCCCGCCGGGGTGACGCTGCGCGGCAAGGAGCGGCCTATGTTCCCGGTGGAGAAGATCCACGGCTGGGGCATCTTCAATCGCTTGCGCATCCTGCCCGACCTCCCGGCAGCCAAGCTGTGCGAGATGGGCCGTTTCGTCAAAAACCAGCGCCTGCACACCTTCGATGAGCTGGGCGTGCGCGGACCGATCGAGGTTGGCGTGGCCCTGTTCCGCGCCCTGATGGGGCCGCTGCGCGTGGAGTTTGACGCGGTGATAGGCGATCTCGAGGAGGGAGTGGCCAAGCAGAACCTGGACTTCTTCCACGTGCCGATGGTCGTGATCCACGGCACGGTCCCTTATGAGGCCGAGGCGTCGTACTTCTACCCGCGGTACCAGTATTGCACCGTCTATCCGTTTGGCGTCCTGACCGCCGACATCTCCCGCGCCATGCTCACGCGACTTGACGCGGTGGAGAAGGCGCTGGCGTTGCCGGGAAAGCAGGGGCTATTGGGGCTGTTCGCGCTCAAGCGTGAAGTCGGCAACGTGCCCAGCACGCTCGAGCCCTCCGGCGGCTTCTCGGCCCTGACGACCGCGGACATGCCCCAGCGAGACGTGGCCATGGGTGTGCGACGTCAGTTGCTCGACGCGGGTGACTACCTGCGCTCAACCGATCTCTTCAGTGGTCTCTCGGTGGCGGAGGCGACGGTGCTGGGAACGTTCATGGAACGGAAAGTCGCCGAGCCGGGCGACTTGATCGTCCGCCAGGGCGACATCGGTACTGAGCTGTTCTTGATTGAGTCCGGCGAGGCAGAGGTGCGACTGACGGGCCAGGCGCCCGAGTCGATCCCGGTCGCGGTGCTGGGCCCGGGCGAGTACTTCGGCGAGGTGGCATTGGTGACCGGCGCCGAGCGCATCGCCAACGTCGTGGCGCGAACCCATATGAGCTTGCTCTCGCTCAGCAAGGACGATTACACCCGATACCTGACGCACGCCATTGAGGTTGAGCAGCAGATCACGCGGACCGCGGTCACGCGAACGGCGGACACCATGCGCAAAGTACGGGCAGGTCAACCGTGAGCGGCGCCTTCTCCGCCATGGCCCGTGTCGCGTTCGGCTCGCGCTGGCGCGTCCTGGCGACCTGGCTGGTGATCCTCGTCGTGGCCGGTATCGGCGCGGCGGGCGTCAGCGACGCGCTCGCCGTGGGTGGGTACAGCTTGCCCGGCACGCAATCCGATACCGCGGCCACCATCCTCGAGCGCGATCTCAAAGTCTCGCCCATCAAGTCCGCGCTGCTGGTCTATCACTCGGACACCTTGCTGGTGACGGACGCGCGCTTCGAGGCGGCCGAGAACGCGTCGTTGAATCGCCTTTCGCGCGACCCACGGGTCAGCAAGGTGGAATCGTTCTACAGCACCGGCATCCCCGACATGGTGAACAAGGACAACCATACGACCTATGCCTGGCTGACCTTGCGCGGCACCGAAAAGCCGCTGGAGAAGGCGGTGCCGCATTTGCGCGACCTGGCGCGCTCCGATGTCCTGCAGGCATACCTGGTGGGGCAGATCGCCGCGAACTACGACGTGGAGGAGGCCAGCGCGGCCGACCTTGCCAGGGTCGAGCGCTTCACGTTCCCGGTGGTGCTGCTGTTGTTGATCCTGGTATTCGGATCGCTGGTGGCGGCCATTGTACCGTTGCTGCTCGGCGCCGCCTGCGTGGTGATCTCGCTGGCGATCCTCGACGTGCTGGCGCGAACGACCGACGTTTCAATCTTCGCCCTGAATACGGCGTCCATGATCGGTCTCGGCCTCGCCATCGACTTTTCGCTGATCATGGTAAGCCGCTATCGCGAAGAGCTGACACGGCGGCCAGTCAAGGAAGCGATCGACGTCACCCTGAACACGGCGGGACGCTCGATCGTCATTTCCGGCGTGACGCTGATGTTGACCATGGCGGTGCTGAGCCTCTACCCGGTGATGATCATCCGCTCGATCGCGCTGGCAATCGCCATTACGGCGGCGGTCGCGGTATTGTGCGGACTCCTGCTGTTGCCCGCGCTGCTCGCCGCGTTCGGCACGCGGATCAATAACTTCAATCTGCGGAAGTATATCCCGGGCCTGAACCGGCCGCGCGGCAACGGCTGGGGCCGGTGGGCGCTCACCGTGATGCGCCGACCGTGGGTCAGCATCGCGATCGCGCTCGGTATCCTGGCGCTGATGGCCCTCCCGGCCCTGGATCTCCGCCGTATCGGGGTGACGGCAAAGGTCCTGCCTCCCAGCAGCAATACCTATCAGGCGGTTGCCCTGGTGCAGCAGCAGTTTGGCGCGGGCGACGCGGCGCCGATGTGGATCGTGATCCACACGCCCCAACAGGGCGGCGTCTGGACATCCAACGTCCTGTCAGGAATCCTGCGGCTAACCCAGCACTTGCAGGCCGATCCGCGGGTGCGGCACGTGCAGTCGCTCGCCAGCATGATTCCAAACCCGACCACGAACTGGATCGAATCGCTCTCGCTGAGCCTGATCAATAACAACCCCGATCGGCGGCGTATCGCGAAGCGGCTGGTCAATCTGGATAGCGGCAACAACAGCACCGTGGTAATCGTGTATCCGCGGAAAGACGATACGTACCCGCAAACCGTGAGCCTGCTGCTCGACGTGCGCGACCACGCCACCACCTGGGCTCCTGGGCTGGCGAGCGCGGAGGTCTACGTCGGCGGCTCGGCCGGCACGAATTACGATTTCGACCACGTCGTGTACAGCCAGTTCCCGCTCATGCTCACGCTCAGCCTGGTCGTCACCTTCATGATGCTGATGCTGTTTTTCCACTCGCTCTTGCTGCCAATCAAGGCGATCATCCTCAACCTGGTCTCGCTGGTCGCCAGTTATGGCGTGCTCGTGCTGGTGTTCCAGCAGGGGAAGGGTGATTCGCTGCTCGGCTTCCATTCATTGGGGGCCGTGCTGAGTTACACTCCCGTGCTGCTGTTCTCGATTCTGTTCGCGCTCAGCACGGACTACGAGGTGTTCCTGCTCACGCGCGTCCGCGAGTACGTGCGCGCCGGTCATAGCAATGAGGAATCGGTGGCGCTGGGCCTGCAGAACACGGCCGGCCTGATCACGGCCGCCGCGCTGATCATGATCGCGGTATTCGGTTCGTTCGCGCTGACGCAGGTGATGGTGATCAAGGAGCTTGGTTTCGGGCTTGCGGTGGCGGTGTTCCTGGACGCCACGCTGGTGCGCTGCGTGCTGGTGCCGGCCACCATGAAGCTGATGGGTCGCTGGAACTGGTGGATGCCGCGCTTCCTCGACCGGCTGGTGCCGGAGATCGAGGAAGGCGAGAGCTTCGCGCCCGCCGAGCCCACTCCCGGCGCCAAGATCGCAATGGCCACGAAGTAAAAAAGAGGTTTGAGTCGAAGGCCCGAACACACGAGGAGAATGTCATGCATACGGTAAAGGACGTGCCACACATGGAACGTGAGTTGACGGAGGTTGAGAAGCGGAATCTGCAGGCGGTCACCGATGTTCTGCAGTTCTGGAACACCCACGACATACCGGGGATTGTGAATTTCTACGACGACGATATCGTCTGGCGTAACGTGGCTATGGAGGAAACCTATTCCGGTAAGAAGGAAGTGGCTGAGTTCCTTTCCAAATTGATGACCGCGCTCCCCGATCTGGTGTTCAAAGTGTCGTACAAGATCGCCTCGGGCGACAACGTGTCGGAGCAGTGGACGGTCAGCGGCACGCACCTGGGCACCTTCTGGGGCATCCCGCCCACGGGCCGCTATGTCGAGATCCGCGCCATGAGCATGGTCGAACTGCGCGACGGCAAGTTCCTGCGCGATGAATTCTATTTCGACACCGGCATGATCTTGCGCCAGATGGGCCTCATGCCGTCGCTGGCGGCCTCGCAGGGTCGGGCCGGCCGCTGGATGTTGTGGGCGGCGGTGAATAGGAAGCGGGTCGGCATGTTTACGGGACTCGCGGCGGCCGTGCTCGCCATTGGCCGACGGCGCCGCGCGAAGGCCGTCAACTGATAGGCGTAGTATCGCGTGGAGCATGAGATACGGATGTTGAGTACGGCCGGCGAGGCGCAATGGGCGATCCGTACCGCCCCGAGTTCGCGGCCCGTCGGGTAAGCCCTGGAACCGCGCGTAATCGCGCATTGAGATGTATCGCCAACGGCGAAGTGTGAGTGGGTTACTGGGAGGTAGGTACACATGAACGATCCGTTCGCCCGGCTCGCGTCGTTTGTCGTGCGGCGACGCTGGCTCGTGGTTATCTTCTGGGTGATCCTGCTGGCCGCGGGCGCGGCCTTAAGTCCCCTGGCGAACACAAAAGTGCAGGGCGGCGGCTTCAGCGTGCCCGGCTCCGACTCGGACAAGGCGGCGTCGATTCTCTCGACGCAGTTCAACTCGTCCACCTTCAACAATGTGACGGTCGTCTTTTACTCCCCCACGCTCAGCGCCTACGATCCGGCATTCCGCGCGCCGGTTACGGCGGCGATCGCGCGTCTGCGCACAGTCAAGGGCGTCAAGGCGCTCTATGACTATTACGAGAACGCCCTGCCGGCCCTGGTCAGCAAGGACGGCCACACCACAATCGTGCCGATTTCGCTGATCGGCAATGAGGGCCAGGTCGAGGATATCGTCCCCCTGCTCCGCGCGCAGTTGACGGACCTCAAGGTCGTCGAGCATTACGTGACCGGCTACCCCGCCGTCAACAAGGATACGCTCAAGACGAGCAGCGACGACCTCGCGCGCGCAGAGCGCGTCACCATCCCGGTCGTGCTGATTCTGCTGCTGCTGGTGTTCCGCACCGTGATTTCCGCGCTGCTGCCCCTGATTGGCGGCCTGGCAAGCGTGGTGCTCAGCACCGCGGTGATCGGCGTGCTGGCGTCAATGTTCGACGTCTCGACCTTCTCCTTGAACGTGGCGTCCATTCTCGGCCTTGGCCTGAGTATTGACTACTCGCTGCTGATAGTGACGCGGCTCAGGGAAGAGCGAGCGAACGGTCGCAGTCCGCACGACGCCGTGGTCGCGGCAATGACCACTGCCGGCCGCTCGGTAACCTATTCCGGCATTATGGTTGTCCTGGCCATGGCGATCATGTCGTTGGTGATCAACAACCTGATGATCATTCGATCGATCAGCATTGGCGTGGCGTTGGTGGCAATCGTAGCGGTTTTCGCCAGCCTCACCTTGCTGCCGGCCGTGCTCGCGCTGCTCGGCGACAACATCGAGCGGCTGCGCGTGATGCCGCGCCGATCGGCGGCCGCCACCTACAAGGACAGCGTCTGGAATCGCCTGAGCCATCGCGTGATGCGCCGCCCATTCGCCTGGCTGCTCGCCTCCTTGGTGGTGCTGCTCGCGCTCGCGTACCCCGCCCATGACATAAAGCTGGTGGGCGGAACGACGGGCGTGCTGCCGCCGTCGGACGAATCGGTGCAGGGCGCCAACATCATGACTCGTGAGTTCGCCAGCAACGAGCTGACGCCGATCCAGATCGTGATGCAGACGAGCAAGAACGGCATCTGGAACCCGAAATTCCTCGACGCGATCAACCGGGTTTCGACCGTGCTTGAGAACGACCCGCGCGTGGCGCGCGTCGATTCGCTCTCGACTTTCCTGCCCTACACGGCCGACTACCAGTACAACGCCATGCACTCCAACTACTTCCAGCCCGCCGACAAGGTACTGATCGAGGCGTCCACGCACCCCGGCACCTTGCCGCACCCGGCCGGCACCTCCTTCAGCACCTTGATCGACATGCGGGTCGAGTCGCTGCCGTTCGCTCCCGCCTATATCGGTTTTGGCCGCTTCAACATGAAGGCCGGCGCGACGCATGGCCCGATCGCGAGCAACGATGTCCATCTCATCCGCATGACTGCCGGAGCTCTGACGGTTGAGGCAACCGGCAAGGCGCTGATGACCCATGGATGGATCGGCACTACGGGCAAGGCGAACCCGCCAAAGCCCGTGCCCTCCGGCCCCTTCACCCTCGGCGTAGGCGATCAGCTCTTGATCCCCAACGGCACGGTCGTGAAGATGCGCACGCTGGGAAGCACGCCGGTAAGCTTCCTCGGCGTCGCCATTTACACCGTACGCTCGACTCCTGGCCCGTACGACACCTGGGCGCATACACCCGACTTCTTCGACGGCATCTCGCGCATCGACATGTCGGGCTCGGTGGCGCGCGAACTGCCGGAAGGCCCGGCGGTCATCGAGACCGATCTCGGCATCATGGGGCCGGGACGTTTCCTGCCCAAGCACTATCATCCTGGGCCGGAACTGATCGACGTCGAATCGGGCGTCTTCAACGTCTACATGAGCAGCCTGATGACCGTCACCAATACCAAGGGCCAGGACATGGAAACCGTGCCCTACGACCATCCAATCCCCATGCATCCCGGCGACCGGGCCCTGGTGCAGATGTATGGCGTGCATCGCGCCTATAACCTGACCGACAAGCCGGCGTCTATCTTCTCCACGCGTATCGAGCAGGCGGACCAACCGTTGTTCGGCATCGTGGCGCCGCGGCAAGCGGCGGTGCAATACCTGAACATGGACGGCAATAGCGACACCGCGGTGATCACGGTAATCCCCAAGACGTCCGAATACACCGACCAGCATGAGGGCCTGGTCTACGATTTGCGGCAGAGCATCCTGCCGGAAATCCCGCAATTGGCGCCCTACAAGGTATATGTCGGCGGCGACGCCGCCAGTTTCCTGGACTTCAAGGATGGGCTGTACAACAGGTTTCCAATTGTGGTCGTCCTCGTCATGGCGATGATCTTCATCATCCTGATGATGTTCTTCCAGTCGATCTGGCTGCCGATCAAGGCGATGATCTTGAGCCTGCTCTCGATCGTGGCGACCTACGGCGTGCTGACGGTCATCTTCCAGCACGGCGTCGGCACCAGTCTGCTCGGCTTTAAATCCCAGGGCATGGTGAACGTGATCACGCCGGCTATCCTGTACGTGGTGCTGTTCTCGCTCTCCACCGACTATGAGGTCTTCCTGCTGTCTCGCGTTCGCGAATACTTCCAGGAGACGGGCGACAACGTGGAGGCGGTCGCCGCCGGTCTCTCGCGCACCGGGCGCGTGGTCACCGCGGCAGGGTTGATCCTGATCGGCACCTTTGGCTCATTTGCCACGGCGGAGATCGTGACGCTGAAGGAGATTGGCCTGGGCCTGGCGATCGGCGTGCTCCTGGATGCCACGATCGTCCGCATCATCATGGTGCCGGCGACGATGAAGCTGTTGGGGAACGGCAATTGGTGGATGCCGGAGGGACTCAAGCGCTTCGTACCCGAGTTGCGCGAGGGCCCCTCGGACCTGCAATCGCCGGCGTCGCCTCGCCGCGGTAAGCCCGCCGCCTCGGTGGCGATGAGTGGGGTCATTCCGGGTGGACCGGCCGGCGGCAAGTCATGACGCTGCCTGCTTCGGAGCGCGGCGCCATACCGACCGCCGGCGGCGTCGGGCTGGCCGACGACTACTGGAAGAAGTACTACGCGAAGGACTATAGCGACGCGGACGTGCATGAGATCGTCCAGAACTCGAGCACCACCATGTTCGAATCCGGCGGCCTGCCGATTCACGTCCGTATCTACCGTCAGGGCCATCCGGCCCCGACCGTGGTGATGTCGCACGGCTTGCTCCCGTACGGCCTGATCATGGCGGGCTGTCAACTACCGTTCTTTCGCGCCGGGTTCAATGTGGTGGTGTGGGATCTGCCAGGATTTGGGCAAAGCGGCGGCCCGCGCGCGGGCTGCACTATCCCGGAAGTGATCCAGACCTGGAAGGATGCGCTGGACTTTGCCCAGCGGGAGTTCGAGCCGCCGTATTACACCGTGGGCGTGGCGGAGGACGGAGTAACCTGTTACTACGCCGCCGCCAACGACCCGCGCATTGCCGCCATGTCGCTGCATATCCTGGCCGAGTATGGCGACCCCGACAACGTACACTGGCTGGGGTCGGCCTGGTGGATCAAGGTGCAGTCGCTCTTCGTCCGCCTTGCCGCCCGCATCGTCCCCTCGTACCCGATTGACGCCAAAAAGGGCGTGCCATGGGACGGAGTGTTCGGCCGGTTGGAAGACTCGCATTTCAGGCAGGTATTTGAGAACGATCCGCTCCGGCTCCAGCATTACGAGTTGCGGCTCGCCGCGTCGATGATGGGACGCATCATGCCCGCCGTGCCGTTCGAGCAGTGCAAGACGCCAATCCAGATCATCGCCTCCGACCGGAACAAGATCTGGCCGTACCGCATGGCGGTCAAGTATTACAACCGGCTGGGTGGGCCGAAAGAGCTGGTCACCTTGAAGGGCAAGGTACACTGGCAGTTCCAGCGCGACTTCGAGGAGACGTTCTGCAATCACGCACTCGCGTGGTTCGCGGCGCAAGGGGCGCAGGTTACGCCTCGGTGAGATTAGGATCCGGGCCGATTCAGGGCTATTACCGACGGGTGCGTTACACAATTCCATGTTGATTCAGTGGTCTGACGAGGACCTGGCATTCTTGCTCACGTTGCCGGGTTGGGAGGGCCGTGTACGAGGCCCCGTCACTCATGGCGAGAGCTATCAGGAACGGCAAGGAAGCCCTGACCGCTCTTAAGGCAGACCGCAAGAACACACCTCGCCATGACGACATGGGGTACACCTCCCAGTCGCGTTCTTGACGGAGGGTAGCGGCAAATCTTGCCCGCCTGTCCCGGCCTCATGGGGTGAGCCTGGTTCTCATCTCAGAACATGATGGCGCGGTAGCATGGTCGTTCGCCGAGCGGGGAACGGAGTAGATCAAGCCGGCCTGACGTTGACCAAGCCGCGCACAACGCCGATCAAGCCACGAGCAGCACGTGCAAGAAGATGCAACCTCACGCATAGCGGGACCAAGCCCATAGGTGGGGACGGTTAATGAGAGCAGCAGGAGCTACGGGCGCATAGCTCTCGTCCATGCGAAGCAGGAACTCCAAGAGTGCCCTGATCGCCTACTCGGCCGCGGACGATGTGCGGCGATTCCTCGCGTTCTCCAAGAGGGATGGGAGAGGGCAATCACCGTCGCCCGGGCAGCGCAGTGGTCTTGAACCTCCGCACCCCCCGGGCGACGGTGATCGGACGTGCTGCCTGGTCGGGATCGAACATGGTCGTAGCCTAC
>JANWHV010000034.1 GCA_025450255.1 Chloroflexota bacterium
ATCGGCCGGGACGGTAAGAAGCTCGGCGAGGCGCACCAGCTTTTCTTCGACATCGAAAGCGGTCTGCTCACGCACTTTATCGTGCGCAAGGGTTTCCTCGTCGGCAAGGACCACGATCTGCCCGCGTCGCTCATCGCCAGTGTCGATGATGGAGTCCTGTATCTGAAATCCGACCTGGATGATCTCCAAGGGAACGGTACACGGTAGCTTCGACAAAGCAGGGGAGGATAGCGACATGGCACTGCACATTGTCTACCAGGATCCGCTATACACGCCGACCGCGCTGCTGGAGCCAAGCACACGCGGCTACATCCATATTGCCGCCGAAGTGAGTCCGTCCCCGATACCGCTCCAACTGCCGGCGCGGAAACGGACGCGGCTGCTGGCAAGACTTTCCGATCTGGCAAGCCGGCTTGAGCAGGTCGACGGCGTCGAGTGCGTCACCATATTCGACGCCCTGGCAATCGCCCCCGCCGGGCGCATGCCCTATATTCGAGAACGAGCCGGCGCGGTTCGCGTGGCGCGCTTCGACGTCGTGGTGCTCGTCGAGACGACCTCGCCCGAGGCTGCCCGCGCCGTGCGGAGCGCGCCGGAATGCGTGGCGCTGGTTGAGGCGATAAGGAGCGCTGCCACGCACATGCATGTCATGGTGGCCCGCAACGCCAAACGGATTGGCGACGTGGACAAGACCAGGAAGGGCCTTTTCCTGTTCAACTATTTCGTCGCCGACGACGCGCAAACCATGCTGGAGTTGTGGGATTATCTTGCCGGCTGGTATGAAGTGGAGACCGGCCTCGACAACTCCACGCTGCTGACGCCGCTAGACGGCGAAACGTCGGATTACCTGGCAATCAACAACGCGCGCTGGGACGAGAGCCTGCCGCGCGTGATGTTCCGGCAGCTAGCCAAGAAGAGCTTCCGCACCTATGTGCTGGCGAACATGGAGGCCAATCATGTCGGCGCCATGCCCATTCTGTACCGGCGCGCGCCGCGTGAACGCCGAACCTTCAAAGCGCCGCCATCCTGGATAGTCGCGCTGGGCGCGACGTTCGCCGCGATGGTCGCGTGGCGTAAGCGGCGTCACGAGCGGCAGCCTGCCGCTGAACCGGAAGGCAAGGGCGCCAAACGCGCCGCATAGGCGGCGACCATCTGGCTGGAACACTACGCCGGGAAGACAACTTCCCGGCGTAGGCGCTCCGCCGCAGGGTCATGGCCGCCTGTTGCGCCGGACTCAGCCATGGATCAGCTCCTTCATACAGATAAAGCCGGTCAACATCCTGGGCGACCGCTCGGACGAGTGTGCCTTGTTCGCGGCAGGTCCGCCGGAATGGGCGCTACGCCAGATCCTGGATCAGCGTCGCGGCCAGTTCCGCGATCGGTACGCGGCGCTGGGTCATGGTGTCGCGGTCACGGATCGTCACCGCCTTGTCTTCCAGCGACTGGAAATCGAACGTCACGCAATACGGCGTCCCGATCTCATCCTGCCTGCGGTAGCGGCGACCAATCGCCTGCGTCTCATCGTACTCCGTGGGGAACAGCGCGGCGAGCGTGCGCCAGATCTGCCTCGCCGGCTCCGTCAGTTCCGCTTTCTTCGAAAGCGGCAATACCGCGACCTTGTACGGGGCAATCTTCTTGTGCAGGCGCAGGACCGTGCGCGTCTCGCCGTTCACTATCTCCTCGTGGTATGCGTCCACCAGCAGATAGAAGAAGGTGCGATCCACGCCGCCCGAGGTCTCCACGATATTGGGGATGTATCGCTCGTTGGTAACGGGGTCGGTGTAACTGAGGTCCTGGCCGCTGTACTGCGCGTGCCGGCTGAGGTCCCAGTCTCCCCGCCAATGGATGCCTTCCCACTCTTTCCAGCCGATCCCCGGCACCTCGTACTCGATGTCGGTGGCGCGCTTGGCATAGTGGGCTAGCTCGGTGGGGGCGTGCTCGCGCAGCCGCACCCGCTCGGCGTGGTTGGTCAGGCTCTTGCACCAGACGGCCCGCTCCGCCTGCCAGTATGCGAACCACTTCTCCATCTCGCTCGGGTGCGTGAAGAACTGCAGGTCCCACTGCTCGAACTCGCGCTGCCGCATGATGAAGGGGCCAAGCGTCACTTCATTGCGGAACGCCTTCCCGATCTGGCAGATGCCGAATGGGATGCGCACGCGGGACGACTTCATCACGTTGTCCCAGTCGAGGTAGATGTTCTGGCAGGCCTCGCCGCGCAGATAGGTCTTCATGCGCTCGCCTTCGACCACGCCAAGCTCGGTTTCCATCAGCAGGTTGAAGCGGCGCGGCTCCATCAGCTCGCCGCCGCAGGCCGGGCATTTGTCGGGCATGGCGCCGTCATTTTCCTCGATCAGGTGGTCGGCGCGGAAACGCTTGCGGCAACTTTTGCAGTCCACCAACGGATCGCTGAAGTTCTCGACGTGGCCGCTTGCCTCCCACACTCGCGGGTGCGTCAGGATGGCGCCCTCGATGCCCACCACGTTCTCACGCGTCTGCACCATGTACGTCCACCAGAGGTTCTTGAGGTTCCGGCGCATTTCCGCGCCGAGCGGCCCGAAATCGTAGACCCCGGCCACGCCGCCGTAGATCTCGCTGTTTTGGTAGACGAAGCCGCGCCGTTTGCAGAGCGAGACCAGTTTCTCCAGCAATTCCGATCCCTCGGGCACGACTACGGTTGTTATCTCGGTTGTCTCGGTCGTCATGTCTCACTCCTCCGGTGTGCCCGGAAAACAAACATCCCCGGGCCCCTACATCAGGCCCGGGGACGAAAAGTTTCGCGGTTCCACCCCGATTCCCCGCGCCTGAGCGCGAGGCTCTCGTATCGATTGCGGCTCGGAAGCGCCTTCACCGCGAGCCCCTCACCGGGCTTCCACCAAATCCCGGTTCGCTATGCCTGGGGCCGTCGTGGCTACTTATCTTCGTCTGCGCCGCGTATATGCCTTGTGTGTTGTACGTACCAGTATACCAGCGACGGCAACGACGTATGCCCGCGCGCCGCCCTGGGAGCGCGAGCATCCTTGCTCGCCTTATTTCGCTCCTTCCACGACGTAGGTCATAGTTGCCGTCTACTTGCGCCTGAGTCATGATCTAGGTGGCTGTTGTCTGGCCGCGCCAGGCCGTCGACGATCGGAGCGCAAGAGGCCCAGGTGGGCATGGCACGCCATGCACTGGTGGCACGTATCCGGCCGATGTGCGGGTTGCGTGCGTCACGCTCGTAACCATTTGCCGTATAGTATGCGGTGGCACTAATACCTCGCTGTAAGGAGCACTGCGATGAAGATTGGCATTTTGACCGGGGGTGGCGATGTTCCCGGCTTGAATCCGGCGATCAAGGCGGCGGTGAACAGGATCACCGACGCCGGTATCGAAATGGTCGGCATCCGGCGTGGCTGGGCCGGACTGCTCTATTACAACCCGGATCGGCGGGAGCCGCAGCCGGACTGGATACGGCCCCTCTCTCGCGCCGACGTGCGCACTATCGACCGCTTCGGTGGCACCTACCTGCACAGCTCGCGCACCAATCCCGGCAAGGTGAAGGAAAATAGGCTCCCTGACTTTCTCAAGGGTAAATACGCGTTCTCGCCGAAGGGCATCGCGGACTGCACGGATCACGTGCTGCGTGTGCTGAACCACCTGGAGATCGGCGCCTTGCTGGCGATCGGCGGCGACGATACGCTGAGCTACGCTCTACGCCTGCACCAGGAGAAATTCCCGATCATCGGCATCCCCAAGACGATGGACAATGACGTGTTCGGCACCGATTACTGTATTGGTTTCTCCACCGCTGTCAGCCGCAGTATCGCCTTCATCAACGATCTGCGCACTCCAACCGGCTCGCACGAACGCATCGCCATCGTCGAGTTGTTTGGCCGGAACTCCGGTGAGACAGCTTTGATTGCGGGCTATCTTGGCGACGCGGACCGCACGGTTATCCCCGAAGTGCCGTTCGATCCGGAGCGGCTCGCCGCGCTTGTGATGGAGGATAAGCGCCGCAACCCCAGCAACTACGCCATCGTGGCCGTCTCCGAAGGCGCCACCATGACCGGAGGCCGCATCTTCGAGACGGGGCCGGAGGACGCGTATGGCCACCGTAAGCTAGGCGGCATTGGCCAGGCTACCGGCGAGGCGCTGAAAGAGCTGACCGGTGAGGAGATCGTGCAGCAGCAACTCGGCTATCTGATGCGTTCCGGCCCGCCCGACGCGCTAGATCGCATGGTGGCGATCAGCTACGCCAACATTGCCGCCGACCTGGTGCTGCGCGGTGATACGGGCCATATGGTGGCCCTGAGCAAGGGTGTATACACCACCGTTCCGCTGGACCTGATCGGCACCGGTGTACGCAGGGTAGACGTCGATCAGCTCTATGACGTCGAGACTTACCGCTCCAAGGTCGCCCACCTGGTCGGGAAGCCGATGTTTCTCTACTAGCGGACAAATATGGTGAACGGGATGGCGGTCGTGAATAAGCGACCGCCCTCCCATATGTGTGTGCTGCCGACAGTGTTTCACGCCCGCCGCTCGGCGCGAACAGCGCCGATGATGATAGCATCCACTGTACTATGAGTTATCGTTCGCCAACGAGGTTCCCCGAGAACGCTCTTGCCGCGCGTCACGGGCGCCATGCATCCTGAAGCCGCGTATTGGACGCTGCTGTCCGATCATCCTCCCGAGGACGACACGGCGATAGCGAGCCTGCTGGCATCCTGGCACGCCAGAGGGAAGCGTTCGGTAAACGATCTCTTCGAGCGCGACGCGGATTTCCTGGCGGATTCGCTTGGCGTCGCGGTGGATGCTCTGGCGCCGCTGCTGCGGCTCCGGCCGCGTCTGACCCAGGCGCATCGCCTGGTCGACCGGCTGGCGCGCGATGAGGTTGAGCTGGTAACGGTTTGGGAGCGACGCTACCCCAAGCACTTGAAGGAGCTACTCGGCGACGCGGCGCCGATGGCCCTATGGCATGCCGGCCCGCTCAAATTGCTTGATGGGGCGCCGGTTGCGTTGCTCGGCTCCCGCGAATCGCCGGTCGAAGCACTCGATTTCGCTCACCACCTGGGCGCTGGCCTGGCGCGCGCCGGCCGCCCCGTGCTCACCGGCATGTCACGCGCCATTGAGCGCGCGGCGCTTGAAGCGGCGCTTCGCGTAGAAGGTGGCACGGCGATCGTCGTTCTCGGGCAAGGGATCGCCCGCGTGATGCCGGAGCTACGGCAGTGGCAGCAGGCGATTCGCGGTAATCGCCTGCTTGTCGCGAGCCTCCTTCATCCCGAGGCGGCCTGGCAACCGTGGCTCGAAGCGCTGCGAGGGCTGGTCAGCATCGGGTTGGCGGACAAAGTGGTGGTGGCGCAGGCGCGCGCCGGCGAGGATGTTTGGGATACCGCCCAGCAGGCGTTGCGGTTCGAGCACGAAGTCTTCATCCGCGGCGGCGTGGACGCCGAATTGGAGCGGCAAGGGGCGACCGCGCTGCCGGACGGCAAACAAGCGGCCGCCACGGTTATCGGCGTGCAGCCGCTCCTTGGCCTGGCTGTCGAGGAGCGCGGGCCTGATATAGCAGAGTGTGAGCCCGACGGCGCGGGACTCGCCGAGGGCGGAGGCTTGCCACTGTATAAGCCGCTGGTTGACGACGGGTCACGCACGCCGGCCATGGCAAGCGATCGGCAGACGAACGGCAAGGCGCCGGACGCGGCTCCGCCAGATTTCCAACTGCTCACGCCGCCCGTCGCTCGCCACCCGGCAGCCGGCGCACGTCAGCGGGCGAGGGTTGAGCCGCGGTTCGAGATGCCCGCGCCCATGCCCGCGGACCGCGAGACGCCCCTGGAAACGGTGCTGCTTACCCTGCTGGGACGCGGCGGGAAGACCATCGGCAAAGGCACGCTGCTGCTGGCGCTCGGCGTCGACGAAGCGAGCCTCGACGTAGCGCTGGCGGCGCTCATATGCTCCAGAGACATAGTACAGCGCTCGGCCCGCGGGATGATAGGGTATGCCCTTGCCGATCCCAAGCAGGCGGGTCGTGCTCCTGGCGCGTTTCAGCCGTCACTATTCGGCAAAGAGCCGTAGACGCTACATCTGGCTCGCGGTTTGCCAGCGCGCGTGATGCACCGCGAGATGGCAATTCTTACACAGCGTGTAGCCATATTGATCCCACGAGTGATGGACCAAGGTGCCGAAATCATCGTCGGACCGTCCATCGGACGTGAGCATCGACCAGGGCTCGGTTGGTGATCCGCAGAACTCGCAGACATGATTGTCCTGGGTTGCGTTGGCCGCGTGGCGCAAGGCATTGACCAGGCCAACCACTTCCATTTCCGTCATCACGCTCGCCAGATGCACGAGCGCGAAATCGATCCGGCTTTTGCGCTCGGCAGCATCCGCCGGTCGAATACGCGCCGTACCGGCTTTATAGCCGGCGCTTTCCAGTTGGGCGGCAAGTTGCCGAATTACGCTGGCCGCGGCGCTGTTCGCCGACGCCAGATCGCAGCCGTCTCGATCGAAATCCATTTGTCCGTTCGCCGGCACGTACGCACACTCCTTATATCAACGGGGCTGCAATTGCCAGTGTGCTCAAGCTCAGTA
>JANWHV010000035.1 GCA_025450255.1 Chloroflexota bacterium
ATCAAAAGGGCGACGGCGATTCGGCGTTTCTGGAGAGTGTTTTTCACAAGCTCTTGCTGAACTTTACCTGGTGGGTAAACAGAAAGGACTCCGAGGGCAATAACATTTTCCAGGGCGGATTCCTGGGCCTTGACAATATCGGCGTTTTCGACCGCAGCGCGCCCTTGCCGACGGGAGGCTACATCGAGCAGAGCGACGGCACTAGCTGGATGGGCATGTTTTGCCTCAACATGCTGAATATCTCACTCTCGCTCGCCAAGCGGAACCCGGCGTACGAGGACATTGCCAGTAAGTTCTTTGACCATTTCCTGTTTATCGCCGGCGCGATGCATGCCATCGGCCGCGACGAAATCCAGCTCTGGGACGACGAAGATGAGTTTTTCTATGATGTGCTTCGGCTGCCGGATGGCCAGTACATCCCACTCAAGGCGCGATCGTTCGTCGGACTGATACCGCTCTTCGCCGTGACCACAATCGAGGCTGAAACACTACAACAATTACCCGATTTCGCCGGGCGCCTCGAGTGGTTCCTCCAGCTCCGGCCTGATCTTGCCACCCTTATTTCCCGCTGGCATGAGCAGGGCACGGGAGACAGTCGCCAGCTTGCCCTGGTTCGAGGCCACAGACTCAAACGTCTGCTCTTTCGAGCGCTCGATCCGAATGAGTTCCTCAGCGACTATGGCATACGCGGCCTGAGCAAATATCACCAGGACCATCCTTACGTCCTGCCAGTCGGCGGTACCGACTATACGGTGAGTTACGAGCCGGGGGAATCACGCTCCGGCACCTTTGGCGGTAACTCCAATTGGCGCGGCCCGGTATGGTTCCCGCTGAACTACCTGTTGATTGAGGCATTGCAACGGTTCCACCACTATTACGGCGACGACTTCCTGGTGGAATGTCCGACCGGCTCCGGCGAATATCTCAATCTGCGCCAGATTGCCGACTTCCTGGGCGAGCGGCTGATTCGACTCTTCACGCGCGACCAGCATGGCAACAGACCATATAACGGGTCAAATGCCATGCTTCAGAGCGATCCAAACTGGAAAGACCATATACTGTTTCATGAGTTTTTTCACGGCGACACCGGCTTTGGCCTGGGCGCAAGCCATCAAACCGGTTGGACTGGCATTGTAGCGCGCCTGATAGAACAAGGGGCGCGGCATCAGCATGCGTAGGGGCGGTGATTGAAGCGACAAAGGCATATGTGGGCCAGGTGTACTATCATGAAGTTAGGATACAGCGGCTCCGACGCCTTTCGCGCATGGCTCGGGCGCCGATTAATGCCGCTCGTCCACCGCGACGTAGCGCCAAATTGCATGTTGAACGAAGCACGATAACGGCATGAGGTTTGACCGGGCCGCGCGGGAACTGATAGTGAATGGACGAGTTGACGGTGAGCACCGCAACGGAAACTAAAAAAGCCCGAGAAGCCGAGGACCTTGATGTCCTGTGCGTGAACACGATTCGCACGCTCTCCATAGACGCTGTTACAAACGCGAATTCCGGGCATCCCGGCATGCCGCTTGGCGCGGCGCCAATGGCGTATGTGCTTTGGACCAGGTTTCTGAAGCACTCGCCAACGAGCCCCAGTTGGTTCGACCGCGACCGCTTTATTCTGTCGGCAGGGCATGCCTCGATGCTGCTCTACAGCCTCTTGCACCTCACCGGTTACGACCTGTCGCTCGACGAGATCAAGCGCTTCCGCCAATGGGGCAGCAAGACGCCGGGCCACCCGGAGCACCACTTGACGCCGGGCGTGGACACCACTACCGGACCCCTCGGTCAGGGTTTTGGTAATGCCGTGGGCATGGCGATTGCCGAGGCATATCTCGCGGCGCACTTTAATCGACCCGGTCACGAAATCGTGGACCATCACACCTATGTGCTGTGCTCGGACGGCGACTTCATGGAGGGCATCTCTTCCGAGGCGGCTTCGATGGCCGGCCATATGCGGCTACATAAGCTCATCGCCCTCTACGACGACAACAGCGTGTCACTCGACGGCCCTACCTCGCTGACCTTCGATCAGGAGGACGTCAGCATGCGCTTCGAGGCGCAGGGCTGGAATGTATTGTTCGTCGAGGATGGGAACGATCTCGAGGCCATCGACGGCGCGATCCGGACCGCACGGTCGGAGCGCGAGAAACCAACCTTGATCCGCGTGAAAACGCACATCGGCTTCGCCAGTCCGAAACAGGATTCGAGTAAGGCTCACGGTAGTCCGCTGACTCCCGATGAAGTGGTGGCAACGAAACGCAATCTTGGCTGGCCGACCGAGGAGACGTTCTGGCTGCCGAAGGACGCGGTGGCCCGCTTTCGTCAGGCGATCCGGCAGGGAAAGGAGCGCGAGAACGATTGGCAGGCCCGCTTCGAGAAATATGCAAGGGTCTTCCCCGATCTGGCCGAGCAGTGGAACCTGGCCATGACCGGGAAGTTGCCCAAGGGCTGGGACGCGGACATTCCCGTATTCGGGCCGGACGACGCGCAGGCAACCCGACAGGCGAGCGGCAAGGTGCTGAACGCCATCGCTCCCAAGCTGCCAACCCTGATCGGCGGTTCCGCGGACCTCTCGACGTCGACCGAAACGGACCTCAAAGGCTACGGTATATTCGCGCCCGGAAAATACGCGGGACGCAATATCTACTTCGGCGTGCGCGAGCACGCCATGGGCGCCGCCATCAATGGTATGAGCCTGCACCAAGGTGTGTGGCCTTTCGGCGGCACGTTCTTGATGTTCTTTAGCTACATGATGAACCCCGTGCGCATGGCGGCGATCATGGAAACGCCCTCGATCTTCGTCTACACCCACGATGGTATCGGCCTTGGCGAGGACGGCCCCACCCATCAACAGGTCGAAGTGCTCGCCGCGATGCGCGCGATCCCGAACCTGCTGACCATCCGCCCCGCCGACGCGAATGAAGCGGCAGAGGCCTGGCGTACCGCTATTCTGCACCGAGATGGTCCGACCGCCTTGTGCTTCACCCGTCAAAAGCTGCCGATCCTGGACCACGCCGAAGGGCAGCCGGCCGGCGACGCGCAAAAGGGCGGCTACGTACTGGCCAGGGAAAAGGGGACGTCGAAGCCGGATCTGATCCTTCTTGGTTCGGGCTCGGAAGTTCAATGGCTGGTGGCCGCGCGTGCCACGCTGCAGGGCGAGGGCATCGCCACCCGCGTGGTATCTGTCCCCTGCCAGGAGCTGTTCCTGAAACAGCCACGGTCGTACAGAGACGAGGTACTGCCGCCCGACGTGCGGGCCCGTCTTGCGTGCGAGGCCGCGGCGACCGAGCCGTGGTATCGATTCGTAGGCCTTGACGGCGATATCGTCGGTCTCGATCACTTCGGCGCCTCGGCGCCCGCCAACGTGCTATTTCAAGAGTATGGATTCACCGCTGAGAACGTAGCGTCACGGGCCAGGGCACTGGTCAGGAAGTAGGAGGCACGACCATGGCAACAAACAAACTGCACGAGATGTTTGAGCACGGGCAGAGTCCGTGGATCGACAACATTACACGGGGCATGCTGCAAAGTGGCGAGCTACAACGGCTGATTGACCTGGGTATCGTGGGCCTGACATCCAATCCCACGATCTTCCAGAAGGCCATCGGCAGCGGAACCGACTACGATGACGCGTTCAGGAAGCTTGCTCGTGAAGGCAAAGACCCTGATGCCATCTGTGAGGCGCTGATATTAGAGGACATTGGCGATGCCGCGCGGATCCTGCGCCAGGTGTATGACCGGACCAATGGCGGCGACGGCTTCGCGAGCATTGAGGTGACGCCCGATCTGGCGCACGACACGGAGAAGACTATCCAGGACGGACATCGATACTTCTCGTTCCTGAACGCGCCAAATATCATGGTGAAGGTACCGGGAACTCCTGAGGGCGTGCCCGCGTTCCGTACCCTGATCGGCTCCGGCGTGAATATTAACGTGACCCTATTGTTCTCGCTCGAAAGCTACCAGGCCATAGCGGACGCGTACGTCGAGGGCCTTGAGCAACTCGACAGGAGCGGTAAGCCGTTGCACGCCATTTCCTCGGTCGCGTCGTTCTTCGTGAGCCGCGTTGACACCGCCGTGGATGCCTTGTTGGAGCAGAAGGCCAAGGATGACGCGGCGAACGCCGAAAAGTATCGGTCGTTGCTCGGTAAGGCGGCAATCGCGAATGCCAAGCTGGCGTACGCCGACATTTACCTCAAGGTATTTGCTGGGCCGCGCTGGGAGGTGCTGGCGGCAAAGGGCGCAAGACGGCAACGCCTGCTCTGGGCAAGCACCAGCACCAAAAACCCCGCATACCGCGACGTGCTCTACGTCGAAGAGCTTATCGGGCGCGATACGGTGGATACGATGCCGCCCGCCACGATTGAGCAGTTCCTCGATCACGGCAAGGTGCGCGACTCCTTGACCGAGGATGTCGATGGCGCGCGCCGCACGCTTCAACAGCTTAAGGATGCGGGTATCGACATGGCACAGGTGACCAGAAAGTTGCAAGATGACGGTGTCGCTTCATTCGCGAAGTCGTTCCAGGATTTGGTCGATACCATCAGCGCGAAACGCCAGGAGATGATGGCGCGCGCCTGACGCAACGAGCGCGCCACGGCATTCACGCGTACGGTTCGCGGCGTCACGCTACGTACAGAAGAGGCGCGGGACGAGTGCCTCTTCTGTATTGCCCGCCAGCGCACGTAGAAACCGGCACCGGGAATGTCGCCCAGGCAGCACCGGCTCCGTCGCCTTAAATCCGAACCCTGAATCGTGGAGCCGCCTCACCTTGCGAGCTGCTGGCCGCCATGCCTGACAATCGGCGGCTCTCGCCGAAGGAGATGCTTATGTCAATGTCTGTCGGCACCCTGCGCGGCTTGCAACAAATCGCCACGGCTGATGGAGTGTTTACGATTGCCGCCATGGATCAGCGCGGCGCCCTGCGAACGCTGCTCAGTCCCACCGGTGACGTTGCATACAGTGAGATGCGCGAGGTAAAGGTAGATGTGGTGAGCGCACTCTCGCCGTATTCGACGGGGTTGCTTCTCGACCCCGAATACGGCGCCGCCGAATGTATCGCCGAAGGCGTGCTTGCCGGGCATTGCGGGCTGATAGTCTCGATCGAGGAGACCGGCTACACGGCGGACGGCAGCGGCCGGATTGCGGAACTGATCCCACATTGGGGAGTCGCCAGAATCAAGCGCATGGGGGCGCAAGCCGTCAAGCTACTGGTCTACTACCATCCTGACGAGGTGTCCGCCGCGCGAAAGCAGCGCGAGTTGATACAGCGCGTGCTTGACGATTGCCGGCGCTATGACATCCCGATGCTGGTAGAGGCCGTTGGCTATCCTCGCGCGGGTCAGGACAGGGCTGCATATGCCGCGACCAAGCCGGACGTGGTTGTGCGCTCCGCCGCCGAGCTCACGCGCCTTGGCTTTGATCTGTATAAGTCTGAATTCCCCGTCGACCTCGCCTTCCCGCATGACGAGGCCAAGCTCGGCGATTGGTGCAAGCAGCTTGACGGCGCGTGCGAGGCGCCGTGGATCATTCTCAGCGCCGGTGTCGACATCGATCAGTTCGTTCTGCAGGTCGAAGTAGCCTGCAAAAACGGCGCGTCCGGCTTTCTCGCCGGCCGTGCCATCTGGAAAGACAGTGTCAAGCTGCGGAATCGGCCCGCGAGGCGGGAGCACCTCCGCACGCGCGCGGTTGAAAATCTGCGGCGATGCTCCGAGTTGGCAATTCGGTACGCAACGCCGTTTCAACAAAAAATGAACGCTTCACATAGGTCCGGCCCTCTCGTCGCCGAAGGCTGGCACGAGCACTACCCGGCCTTCTAGCGCCCTTGCGCACGGCCGCGCAAAGTATACGCGTTGCTCGTCCATACCTCCACCGTGCGCAAACCGCGAGCGAGATGGTGCGCTACCATGTACATGCGCCTACATAGACGAACAATCCGGCCCTGGTAGAAGGAGCGATGTACGAGTTGCCGTGAACGCCCACCTCTCGTCCCGTGTGGATGTATGCCGTTGTCCGGCCTGGACGCGGCGGAAATATCGCGCATCGCATATGCCGTCGAGCGCTGGGGACAGCGCTTCCTGGGGCGCGTGTACACGGAGGCCGAGCAACAATATTGCGTTAAAAACACGCAGCGACTTGCCGGCCGATTCGCGGGTAAAGAAGCGATTAGCAAGCTTTTGGGGACTGGCATCGGATACATACGCTGGCATGACATCGAGATATTGCCAGACTCGAAGGGCAAACCGCTGGTGACACTGTCCGGCCAGGCTGCCGCCTTGAGCAAGAAGCTCCGCCTGGGCGAAATCGACCTCAGCATCACGCATACCGGCGATCTCGCGCTCGCCTTCGCCGTGGCGATCGGACGCGTGGAGTGACCCAATGCGCGCGCTAGTTTCAGCCGGTGAGATGCGCGAGGCCGAGCACGAGGCGGCCACACGTGGCTTGAGCCTCACGGCGCTCATGCAGCTCGCGGCGCGCGGTGCTGCTCAAACCCTGCTGGCGAGCCGGCAGCCGGGCGCCGACCGGTACCTCATTTTTGCCGGCCCCGGCAATAACGGCGGAGACGCGCTGGTGGTCGCGGGCCTTCTGCGCGATGCCGGCGTCAGTGTGCACATTGTTACCTTTCGACGACCGTCTTCATCGCCCGTCGATCCACCCGGCATCCCGCGCTTCGACCTCGCCGACGATGCCGACGGCGCCCGTCTGCGCGCCGCCCTACATTCTTGTGACGTGGTTGTGGACGGCATCCTCGGCATCGGTAAAGCCAGGCCCATTGGCGCGGATCTCGCCAGGTTGCTGGCAACGATAAATGGCGCGCCTCGCGGCATTAAAAGAGTCGCCCTGGACGTGCCTACCGGAATCGACGCCGACAACGGCCAAACGGATGACGCCGCGTTTCAAGCCGACGACACCTACACGTTTGGCTACATGAAGCGCGGCCTACTGCTGCACCCCGCGCGAGCGATGGCCGGTTCAATCCACCTCATAGACGTCGGGTTGCCACTCGTGCCGCGCGTGCCGGTCACGACCTGGGCGCCGGACGATTGTGACGTGGCCGGATGGCTGCCCAAGCGATTGGCGACGGCACACAAGTTCTCCGTTGGGTCCGTGCTCGCCCTTGCCGGATCGCCGCGCTTTGTCGGTGCGCCAATCCTCTGCACGGCCGCTGCGTTCCGCGCGGGCGCGGGCTATGTGACCCTCGCCGCTCAGCAAGAAACGCTGCATGTCCTCGCCGCGCGATTGCTCGAAACGACCATGCATCCGTTGCCCGCGGATGCAGGCGCGGCCACGAGCGAGTTCCAGGACACCGCGCGCCGTTATTCGGCGCTTCTGGTGGGGCCGGGGCTAGGCCGATCCGAGGCAACCCAGGCATTGATCCGCCAGGTCCTCAATGCCACGCTCACGGGGCCGAAGGCAGCCGTGGTCGATGCCGATGCACTGTATGCACTGAGCCACGTATCGGACTGGTGGGCGAACGTCTCGCTGCCTCTGGTGCTCACCCCCCACAGTGGTGAGATGGCCAGACTGACCGGTATGGACACCGGCGGCATTGAAGCTGACCGCCTGGCCGTGGCCGTGAAGTTCGCTCGACTATGGCGCCAGGTGGTTGTCTTGAAGGGCGCTCCCACCATCGTCGCGTCACCCGAAGGCGAGATCTCAATCAATCAAACCGGGAATGCGCTCCTGGCAACGGCCGGGACGGGCGACGTGCTCTCAGGCGTCATCGCGGCGCTATTGGCCGGCGGTTCCAGCCCGTACGACGCCGCCCGCGCCGGCGTCCACATACACGGAAAGGCGGCTGATATAGCCACGGACCGATTTGGCGATAGAGGCATGGTCGCGGGTGATCTGCTTGAGTTGCTGCCGGAAGCGATCAAAGAGGTACTGAAGGTAGCGGCGCGATAATGCGCGTCGAGACTATGCGCGGCAAATTCACATCTGGAAGGTACCGATGAAAGTTAGCGACATCATGACCACACCCGCCATCACGGTCGACGCCACCATGCCGGTCGACGCGGTGGCGCGGCTACTGTGCGAGACAGGACTGAGCGGTGTACCCGTGCGTAACGCCGCTGGCAACATTCTCGGCGTCGTAACCGAGGAGGATCTTATTGTTCGGAACGCCAACCTGCACCTTCCCACGTTTCTGAACGTCCTCGATGGACTGTTTCCCGTACGTGGGCAGCGCGAGTTTGATCGGGAGGTGCGGCGGATGCTTGCCACGACGGCGGGCCAGGTGATGAGCGACGACCTGCATACAATCTCCCCGGACGCGGACGTTTCGGACGCCGCCACGATTATGGTCGAGAAGCATATTAATCCGTTACCCGTAGTACGCGATGGAACACTCGTGGGCATAGTGAGTCGCTCGGACATAATCCGCCTGATGGTGCGCGAGGAATCCGGGGCGACAAGCAATGCAAACCCGACGGAATGAGCGCGCTAGACTTTGTCACGCGACAGGGTATCGCCTCCGGGCGCGTGACCCGCGCGACGGTCCACCTGGACCGCATAGCCCATAACGTGCGCGCCGTGCGCCGGCTGGTCGGGGACAACGTCGCGGTTCTGGCGGTGATCAAGGCGGACGGCTATGGCCACGGCGCTATCCCGGTGGCACGAGCGGCGCTCACGGCAGGCGCCACGTGGCTCGGCGTGGCATGTGTCGACGAGGGCTTGGCGCTGCGCGCGGCGGGAGTGACCGCTCCCGTGCTGGTCATGGGCTACGCGGCGGCCGTCGAGCTACCCGCGGCGGTGCGCGGTGACCTGACGCTTACGCTCGGCACGCTCGCTCAATGTGGCGCGTTGGCGGCGGCGGCGCATCGTTCGCGCAGCAACGTCCGCGTACACGTAAAAATCGATACCGGAATGGGCCGCTTCGGGCTGCTCCCCAGTCAACTGGACCAACTAGCCGCGACACTGAAGGAGTCGCCGGAAATCGTCGTCGAAGGCTGTTTTACCCATTTGGCTCGAGGCGAGGAACGCCCTGAGCACGCCACGAATGAGCAGCTTGCCGTTTTCGACCGCACCCTGCGCTCACTGGCCCGGCGCGGTATTGAACCAACTATCATACATGCGGCGAACAGCGGTGCGACCGTTGTAGCGCCGGGCGCGCATTTCAACCTCGTCCGCGCGGGCCTGCTGATCTATGGATACTGGCCGGATCCCGCTGCCGCCGGGACCGTCGAACTGCGACCGGCGCTGGAGGTGCGATCTTCACTGGTCCGCGTAGAAACCCTGCCGGCCGGCTCGCGCATAGGGTACGGGCACACGCATGTGCTGACACGTGCCGGCAGGATCGGGCTCATCCCCATGGGCTACGCCGATGGGTTGCCCAGATCGCTGTCTAGCGTGGGCTATGTGGTGGCCCGCGGTGTCCGCGTGCCAATCATTGGTCGCATTAGCATGGATCAGTTTTCGGTTGATCTGAGCGACGCGCGGCTGGTAGGAGAGGGTGACGATATTCAGGTCATCGGCGCTGATGGTGGTGCTTCCGTGTGGGCGGACGATCTTGCCGGCTGGGCCGGTACAATCGTATACGAAATTCTCTGTGGCATCAGTCCGAGGGTACCTCGCGGCTATACTGGCACATCTGGGCCATAAGCAACGCCGCGATTGCGTGCTATACTGGCGCCTGTAAACGCGATTCTGGGCTACCAGGAGCAGGGCGTATTTCCAGCACCGAACTGGATTGCTGGGGAGTCTAGGTCGAGAGGATCGAGTGATGCTTGCAGCAGCGTCCTACACCGTGCCCGATGGTCTAAAGCACCTGAACTGGATCGACTATACGTTCCTTGTGGTGCTCATCTATTCTGCCTTGAGTGGCGCCTGGATCGGCTTCATGGCCGAATGTGTGTCATTGGCCGGGGTCGCCGCGGGTACGTTTGTCGCCGGTCTGACCTATCACGATGTCGGCAAGTGGCTCGGCAATCTGAGCGTGCCTGAAAACGCCCGTGATTGGGCTGGCTTCGTCGCCGTATTCGTGGTCATTTCGCTCGTTTTCAGGCTCGCGTCCGTGAAGGCGCGGAGACTTTCCAAAGTGATGGTCCAGGGCATTGCGAATGAGATTGCCGGCGGCTTGTTAGGGCTCATTGTCGGCGCGTTCATTTGCCTGTTTGCCTTCGTTTCCGTCACGTACTTCCATGATACGCACGACAAGAAAAACGCACAGTTCCTTAATAAGCTCTATAATCCGATGGTCAATTCGCAGATTGTGATTAACTCGAAGAACATCGAGCAGGAATTCGTGACCCTTCTGCCGACCAAGATGCACACTATTCCGGGCTTCACCACCGAATAGCGGCTGTGTCGTTATAGCTGCGTCTAGACAGGCCACTTGAGGAGGTGTAAACTGGCACCAACCTTCGGGGATGGTTTTCGCAGGGGAGGACACAATGGCATTCGCGCATACGAACAAAAAAGGCCAGACCTACTACCTGCACGAGCGTATGGTGACGCTCAGGGGCAACAACCGGCAGCAGCGCATCTATTTCTTCGCGCTGAAACCGACGGACGGCGCTCTCGACGGCGTCCCTGACGGCTGGCAAGTGGTGGAGACCGCTAGTTCCGGGATGCCGGTTCTGAAGAAGGCCGTCGCCGCGGCCACGTAACCATCCGACCTCGATTCCCGAACAGAGGATCAGCGCGTCGCGCTTGACGCGCTGATCCTCAACGTTTGGTGGGATCTTCCCGTGCGGGCCTGATGCAACTCCGATAGCCCGCGCGACGACGCCCGTCAATGCGCGCTGATATGATATCTATCCCTCGTCGTCGACGGACGCCCGTGGATCGCGGACCGCAAACGTGTAGAGCAGTATTGCCGCGCCAAGCGAGACGGCGGCCACCAGGAATATCACGTTGTAGCCAAAGGCATCCGCGATCACGCCGCAGATCATCGGCGCGCAAACGGCGACCGGCGCCAGCACCAGCGAGCTAAGGGCAATAAACGTTGGCCGCTCGTCGCGCGTGCCAAATTCCGTGACGATGGTAAATGACGCCAACTGTGTCGCGCTGTTGTATAGCCCGAGCAGGGCGAACACGCCATAGAAGATGTTGCCGTTGTTGCGCGCCAGTGCAACCAGGGCGAGCAAGGCCGTGCAGAGCCCTGCCGCGTTCGCGCCGATCAGAACCACCCTGTAGCCCGCGTGGTCTCCTAGCCATCCCCAACAGAGACTGCCAACGGTGGAGGCCGCCAACAGCACGACCGTAAAGGCCCCAACTTGCGCGTCTGATACGTGCAGTACGTGAGACGCGGCGGCGGTAAGGAACGGGGCAATAGCCATGAGGATGTTTCCCAGTACGCTCGCCGTGAGGAAGGCCGAGAAGTTTCGTTCTCGCCGGAGGAACGAGGGAAGCGAGCGTAAATACGATATGATCGTCCGCGCGGCGGGGCGGCTTTCGTGAGTTCTGGCGCGCGGCTCGTGGGTCGAGGCAAGCAGCACATTGGAGAATACAAGGAAAATGAAGGTGGCCAGAAAGCAAATCGCGAAGTTTTGCGGGAACGCATATCGACGCAGTATTTCAACGGTCAGCGCCGCGGAGCCGACTGCCAGGACTCCGCCCGTCGCGCTCGATATGCCGAAGAATCGGCCGCGCAGCCGGGTTGGAATCATCAGTGATACAAGGTGCAGCCACGCTGGGGTCGTGACGCCGCTCCCGATTGAGATCACCAACTGGCAACCAAAAAGTATCGCGAGCAGTGCGTCAGGGTGGCTTGTACCCAACCCAAGTGTCGCCAGGCACAGCACCAAATAGGGCAGTCGCTCGAATACCGTCGCAAACAAGATAAACGGCTTATATCGCCGTAGCCCTTCCACATATGGTGATACCAGGATTGGCGGCACGTTCTGCCCAAGGCTGCGTACCGTCGGCAGCAATCCGAGCACTATATTGGAGGAGGAGAAGTGCCGGATAAAGACAGGGAGAATTGTGCTCCACGCCGAAAAATTGATGCCGCAAATGAACAGCGATATGTCGCCTCCCAGACAGAGGAGGTTTCGTTTCAGGTGAGGAGCAAAGACGTCCGTTTCCGGGTCCGTCACTGCGGCAGGCCGGTCTGTTCATCCCGCGCGAGCCGCGACAACAGGTCGTGCATCGCCGCGCGCGGCTCCTTGTCTTCGAACAATACGTCAAATACCTGGTCCGCTATCGGCAGCTCCACGCCATGACGCTCGGCCAGGATCCTTGCCGCGCGGGCCGTATTCACGCCTTCCGCCACCATCGTCATGCCATGCAAGATTTCCGCCAGCGACTGGCCCCGCCCAAGCTGCTCGCCGACGAAATGATTTCTGCTCAACGGGCTTACACAGGTAGCGAACAGATCGCCGTAGCCGCTCACTCCGCTGAAGGTCAGCGGATCCGCCCCACAGGCCTGTCCCAGCCGCGCTATTTCGGCGATGCCTCGCGTGACGATTGCCGCTTTCCCGTTCGTGCCCATCTCCAGCCCATCGCAAATGCCGGCCGCCAGCGCAATCACGTTTTTTAGCGAGCCGCCAAGCTCGACGCCGATCACATCCTCGGACGTATAGAGACGGTACAACAGCGTACCGATCCGCGCCGCGCACTCGACCGCGATCCGCCGATCGGTCGAGGCGAGCACCGCGGCGGCCGGAAGGCCGGCCGCTATCTCTCGCGCCAGGTTCGGCCCCGACAGCACGCAAAAGCGCTTGAGATCGGGCAACTCTGATGCCACAACTTCGGATACCCGAAGACCCGTGCCAAGCTCCAGGCCCTTCGTGGCGCTAACCAGAGTTGACCGGTTTGTGCGGTGTTCGCGCAGTGCCGAGCATGCCGCGCGCACGTGGTCGCTCGGGACCGCGAGAATCACGATTTCCGCGTTAGCCGCGCCTGCGTAACTCCTGGCGATATCGAGCCTGTCCGGCAACCTGATGCCAGGCAGCGACTCGACATTCTCGTGAGCGTCGCGGATACGGCGCGCGCGCTCTTCGTCGCGCGTACAGAGTACGACGTCCCGATCCGCATTTGCCAGCAAACAGGCCAGTGTCGTGCCCCAATTGCCGGAACCGATTACGCAAATCCGATCGGACGAGGAGATTGACGTGGTCATACGGATGCACCCCATTGCAATGTTGGCGAGGAGATACGCCTATGGCAGCGGTACTGCCGGCTGACCAATCTTGCGCTCCGTGCCGGCACGCAACCGCTCAATGTTGTCTCGATGGCGGACAATGATCAACAGGCCGCCCAGCACCGCGTACACCAGGCTCCAGGGCGAAAACGAGCCGCTCACGACAAATGGGATCGTCGCGACGATTGCTACGACCGTACCGATGAGCACACCGAAGGACACCATCCTGCTCGCGGCAATGAACACTATACCTACTACCGTGGCGGCGAGCGCCGCCGGCCAGCAGATGGCATAGAACATGGCGAAACTGACCAGCACGCCTCGCCCGCCCCTGAAGCCCGCGTACACCGGCCAGTTATGCCCAATAGCCGCCGCAAGCCCCGCCAGGCACGCGGCGGCCATCGTGCCGACGATGTAATGAGCCTCGAGAATCGCGGCGAGCCCTTTGACCGCGTCCAGAAGCACGACCAGCGCCGCCGGCCCTTTTCCCAGCGTACGTAGCGCGTTGGTGGCTCCGGTCTTTCCACTGCCAAAATCACGCAGATCGATGCCCTTGACCAGCTTGCCTACAATCAGGCCGCTTGGAACGGCGCCGAGTAAATAACCCACGACGATGGCGACCGCGTAATGGCCTGCGTCCATACCCTCACCGTCTATCCGGCCCGAATGCGCGTGGCTGATATCTATTTCTTTGGTGGTGAGCCTCTGCTTTTGCGCGGGCCAGCCCCCGTCCCTCCGCGCTGCCCTCCTCGGTCCCGAGGAGCCGACTTTTCCTTCGCAGCGATCCGGGACCCTGATGTAACCACCCTGGGCCTGCTGATCCCCGATCGGATGCCGGCCGGATCCGTTGCAGGCGCCTCGCGCGACGAACGGAATATCAATCTCAACGCGGTGCCAGAGAAGCCAAAGTTCTCACGCAATTGATTCTCGAGAAAACGGCGATACGAAAAATGCACCAATTCCGGATCGTTCACGAAAAAAACAAAGGTCGGTGGGTCGGTGGCCACCTGGGTTACATAGCGGAGCTTGAGCATTCTGCCGCTGTGGCTCATCGGCTGGTGCCTTTGTAGGGCGGACTGAATCACGTTGTTGAGCGATCCAGTGGCAATGCGCTGCACGCGCTTGTCCTTCACCTCCAGCGCGAGGTCCAGGATGCGGCGAACGCGCTGGCGAGTCAACGCCGAGGTAAACAGCAGCGGCACGTCGCGCACGAAATGCAATTCACTCCGAATGCGGCGCGTGAATTGATCCAGGGTCGAATCATCTTTTGGCACCACCAGATCCCACTTATTGACCACCACCACAAGACCCTTGCCTGCTTCCCAGGCGTAGCCCGCGATGTGCGCGTCCTGCGCCGCGATCGGCTCGGTGGCGTCTATCACCAGCACGGCGACGTCGGACCGGCTGATGGCGCGCATGGCGCGCATCACGCTGTACCGTTCGACGCCGCCGCCGATATGGCCGCGCTTCCTGATTCCCGCCGTATCGACCAGAATCACGGGGCGCTCATTGTGGGTGACCGCCGTATCCGTTGTGTCACGAGTCGTGCCAGGAATATCCGAGACAAGCGCCCGATCCTCTTGCAGGATAGCGTTGAGCAGGCTCGACTTTCCCACGTTCGGCCTGCCGACCAGCGTAATCCTCGGTGTCTCATCCGGCTCCGGCTCTTCTACCCTTGGCAGGTGTTCGGCCACCACGTCGAGTAGGTCACCCGTGTTCAGACCGTTGAGTCCAGAGATAGGGATCGGCTCGCCGAGACCGAGGCCATAGAATTCGGCGCTGTCGAGGCGGCGTGTTTCGCTATCAGCCTTGCTCGCGGCCAAAATGACGGGTTGCTTGCTCTTGCGGAGCTGATCCGCCACGTCGTGGTCCATGGCCGTCAGTCCGGAGCGCGCGTCGACCATCATCACGATCAGATCGGCCTCCTCGATCGCCATCTCCGCCTGGTGACGGATTGCGCGCGCCATGTCGGTTTCGGTGGCAAAGTCGATACCACCGGTATCGACGACGAGGAACGCCTTATCGTTCCAGACCGCCACGCCGTAGTTCCTGTCGCGCGTGGTACCCGGCTCATCCTCGACAATGGCTTGGGGCCGGCCTACCAGGCGGTTGAATAAGGTCGACTTGCCTACATTCGGCCGCCCGACCAGCGCTACGATCGGAAGACCGTTCATGCGATTAACCTTTCAAGATCCTGGACGCCGTCGACCATCGCCACGGGGCGGCCGATGCGATATTGCAACTGCTCGACCGTCACGTCGTCCAGCGTCACCGCGCCCGATCGATCGAACATCACCTTTGGCAGCACGATAAGATCGCCCAGCTCCTCACAATTCAAGGCCGCTATGACATCCTCGCCTGAGATCAGTCCCGACACGGTTACCTCGCTGCCGAACAAGCGATTGTCGATCGCGAAG
>JANWHV010000036.1 GCA_025450255.1 Chloroflexota bacterium
CTTTATTGGCGGGAGCTCCCTACCTCGCTTACCAGTCCTTCGGCCGCAGCCTCTTCCTTGGCGGTCTTGCTTGCCTCGACCGCGACGTGACCAACTTTGGCCAGGGCTTCGTGTGCCGATTCCCCTGCCTGTTCGAGCACGGCATCACGCGCGCCACCCATCAGCTTGTGCTCGGCCTGAGTCTCCAGTATCGCAAGCCCAACCAGTGAACCGAGGGCAAGGCCCGCTGCACCGAACGCCAGCGGATTCTGCTGCGCCAGATTCCTGAATCCTTCCTCAATGCGCAGGGCCTGGAACTGCACCTCAGTCACGAGATTTCGCGCCGCATCTTGGGTACCCACGGCCATGTGTCCCACCGTGCCGCCAACAACCTGCGCGGCGCCAGTCGCAACGTCACCAACGGCACTCGCCGTCCCGCCTACCGTGTCACTGACACTGCCGGCCGCGTCGCCGAGAGCGCCCCCCACGGAGTTCGCCGCCCCGGTGACGGCATCACCAACAGTGCTTGCTGCCCCGCCGATCGCCAGGCCGGCCGCGTTGAGCGTGCTGCCCGAGGCCTCCCGTGCAGGCACGCCGTACCCGTTACCATTGGCAGGTTGGGTAGTATAACCGGCCGCATAGTGGACCGACGCGGACTTTGGTCGTTTGAGGTACAGCCAGCCAATGCCAATCGTGGCAAGCGCGGCCGGGAATGGGTTGCGCTGGATGGTCTGGATAACCGTGGAAGCCAATCCTCGTGTGCCGTCGTTGGCGCTGTCGGCCATACCTCTCGTCGTGTCGCCTATTTTACTTGCCATTTTCTCTACTTTCCCTCTAGTCGCCGCTCGTACCGCTTGTCCTGTCTGTGCCACGATGTTTGACACGGTCTCGGTCGCGGCCACGCGCGCGCTCTCCAGCATGTGGTCAGTCGCTTCCTGCGCCGCAGCAGAGGCCTTCGCCACCATGCGCTCCGTCGCCTCTTCCACCGCGCCCGTGGCCCTCTCGATCAGATGGTCGCTCACGTCCTCCACGGGTTGGCGCGCTTGAGCCAGTAGGTGGTCAACCGACTCCTGTACCGCGCGCTGCACCTCGGCGACAATGTGGTCTGTTGTATCTTCGACTGGTCCCCGAGCCTCGGCCATCAGGGCGCCTGGACTCAGTTTTTCCTGGATAGCGTCAATTGTGCCGCCTAATTCGCCCTGAGTCCGCTCGATATCCCGGCGGAGTTCGTCGACCTCACTGGCTCCGTCGTTGGACGCGACTGCATCCTCTTGCCGGTTCATCTACTCTCTCCCGTAACCATGTCTACGTCCGTTGCCAAGGTCGAAAGCGTTTGGCGCGGTGCGAACTCGGTATGGGCGAGGGCAGCGCGGCCCCGGCGCACCATTAGTGCGCCTACTCCGAGCACGACAAGCCCTACGATCAGCGCCGCCAGCCAGGCGGGTAGCGCCATCGCTAAGAGGAGAATAGCGGCGGCCATCACCGCCAGCACACCGGCATACGCGATCACGCCTCCGACCAGGATAGCCGCTGCGCCTTTGCCCGCCTGCTTCGCCGTTTGCGCTATCTCTGCTTTAGCGATGGCGACCTCGGCACGTACTAGCGCGCCGGTCTTATTGGCCAGATCAGAGAACAACTCGCCGAGCGAGCGTTCGTCCCCCACCGATTGCATCTCCGCTCCTCCCTATCAGGCCCTGTCGCCCGATCACGCATCAAGCGCGGAGTTTTTCGCATACGGCTTCGTGCCGTTCCCGCCATCAGCGCGGTCACCCGTATCGGTTGTATCGATCGGCGTCGTCGATTGGAAGCGGCCTGGGTTCGGGGGTGTGTTCTCGGTCCCTGTGTCGTCTTGTCCGGAAGCCATGTCATAAGGCGCAGCATGCAATGCCTTGTAGGTCCCAGACTGTGACTCACTGCTCGGCTGCTGCCGGCGCGTGCTTTTGATAAAACGCACGCCGAGCAGCCCGAGGCCGATAGCGCCGCCAGCGAACAGCAGCGGGTGCGTGCGGCCCAGGCGCTCGGTCTCGTCGATCAGTTGGGGCAGATCCCGGCTCCGCAGGTACCCGGAGGCATTCTCGGCACGTTGTGCCACACGGTCGGCCACCGAGGCGATGCTGTTCTGCTCTTGTTCGCGCAACTGCTGCCCTACCTGGCGTATCGCGTGGGCCGTGGTGTACAGTCCCTCAGCCACGCGCTCCCGCTCCGCTTCCATGCGCGAGACCGTTTCCTGTTTGGCCAGCTCCACGACCTGTTCCACCTTTTCTCCGGCCTGCGTGACCACCTGGGCCGCGCTCTCCGACATGGATTCCTGCACTTGCGTTGCCATGATCTCCTTCTTCCGCCGCTTTTCAGCAATATTCGAGATTGCCTATCGACCCCAGAGTGAGCAGCAAAAGCAGCCGCCCGAACAGCATGTCACCCCAAAAACGCCTGGTTGCATCATCGCCACACTGATCAGCACCTTGGCCAGAGATGCCGTCACTCCACAGCCGTGCTTTTGTCTAGCCCAGCGTACATCGCACGTATGGCGGCTTCGTTCAATCAAGCTGTCCCGCGGCGATGCGTACCACCCCACCCAGGGCTGCAACCACGTATTCGACAATAAGGAGTAAGACGCTTGTGGAAGCCCATCGTTCGGTGGTCACGGTGGCCAAATTGTATTAGTACGGAGAGCTCAAACGGCTGAAAACACTATGTCCACCCTAGTCTAGTCCGCTTTTATCCCTCTTTGCGCCCGTTCGTCGGACCCTCTTCGGCGCCGCGCAGTTTAGGCTCGAAGTGTGCAGATCACGAGGTAGTGATCCACAAGAGGGATAAGGAGTCGGCACAATGGCGGACACGAGCAACCGAGGCTTTGCTTCGATGGACGACGAAAAGCAGCGTAAGATCGCCAGCGACGGTGGCAAGGCTTCGCATGAGAGCGGCAAGGGGAACGAGTTCACATCCCAGGAAGCCCGCGAAGCAGGCCGCAAGGGCGGCGAAGCGGTGAGCGAGGACCGCGCGCACATGGCGGAGATTGGCAAGAAGGGCGGCGAGGCTTCGCAAGGCGGTAGCACGCGCGGCGGCACCACGGAACAGCACCGTGAGGCTGGCCGCCAGAGCCACAAGAACAGCTAGACGCGGTTCACCTGGCGCATAGAACAGGAATTGCGACAGCTTTAAGGCCCGACCGTGTATAGAACGCGGTCGGGCCTTCACGCACACTGGCCTCGCCAACGTCATAGCCGGACAGCGTCTTGAGGAAGAACATGCAGGTGCGGCAATGGCACATGACCAAACGACTCCTCCGCCCTATGTGCACCAGCGTCTCAGTTCCAGGCAGATTATGACTAGTGCGCCTTGCAGTGGAAGAGTAGGGCAATGCAGTCCGCATGTCTATGATCCGTAGATGACCTAATGCGAAGACAGAGTCCTTCGGCATGCAGCGTTTCGATATCGGGTTGGCCACGGTGCCGGTTGCGTCAAGTTGGGGAACACGGCATGGTTGCCGGGAGCAGCGCGGGTCGGATGAACAGCGTGGTTCCGGTCGGCTGACCACCTACGCCGCCTTGAACATCGCCCGCAGTGCCGCCGACCTGGCGCGGAATTGCTCGCGCTGGACTCCCAGTGGCACCACCTCATCCATCCTGGTCCGGTGCCGAAAGTAGTCGCGCAGTTCATCGTGAGCTGAGCAGAAGCGCGCCGCCGAGACGAAACTGCCAAACCCGCGCATCGGCTGATAGCGCCCTTTGATGCCCCGGGGGTCCTGTTCAATTCGGTTGTTTAGATATCGACTGTTGCGACGGACTACCCCCTCGCCCAGCGTCTCCCGGATGGCACGCGGGTAGGCACCGTGCCGGTCGGTCGTCACCGTCTCCGGTGTGTGCCCGACTACCACGACTGACCGGCGGAAGAACCGCTTGGCGGCATCCATATCACGGTGCAGGCTGAGCATGGAGTCGACCAGCTTCCCCTCAAAGTCGATTGCGCGGTACAGATAGCACCACACCCCATGGACTTTTACGTACGTCTCATCCGCCTGCCACCGCCGCCCGGCCTTGCCGCGCCGCCTGGCCCGCAGCTGTTCGGTCAAGAGTGGCGCGACCAGTGTCTCCCAAGAGCGGACCGTCTCGTGGCTGAAGATGAACCCGCGCTCCAGGAACATCTCCGCCAAATGGCGCAGGCTTAGCGGATAGCGCAGTCGCCAGAGCACCACCAGGAGGACAATGTCCGTCGGCACACTCAGGTCATTAAAGGGCGTGCCGCTCCGCTCGTTGTAGCGACGCTGACAGGCGGCGCAGCGGAAGGTGCGATAGCCCAGGCCAGTCTTCTTGCCCTGCTCCCGGGTGTGGGACGATCCGCAGTGTGGACAGGACATTGGCGCGTCTCCTCTCTGCTCACGACGCGTGCAAGCATACCGGACAAGCGGGCCGCTCGTCCGTCGTGCGCTGGACCGTGACACAACCCGATAGAGTTGCACGAAAGGTACACGAGCGCTGTGCGGCGCGATACGTTTCAGTATCGTTCCATACGGCGTCCTCTCTGGTGTATAATGCCGGGCACTGTTCTATAATGCCCTGTGTCTTAACACAACGTTTACAGTTCGACAACATTGATGCAACGGCGCGCGCGTAGTATATGGTAGTAAAGACTATTCATAGTCCAGGCTTGTACCCACCCGGCCAATCCTGGAAGAAATGCATTACGACAATGACCCGTCGCGTCCTCTGTATCGCGAGCGCGCTCATCCTGCTCTATTGCGGCTTCGTACCTGGATATCAGGCGGCGCGCGCCGCGGGCAACGACGGCAACTCGTTTGCCTGCCTCACGGCGATGGATCATCCGGCAAAATTCAGTTACGGCAGCACCGAGGTGCTTGCCTGCGCCTCGACCGTGCAGTCCGGCTCTCAGGTACACCTGGTGATCCGTACCCGTAAGTACGCGCAGATTCACGTGCAGCTCCTGTTCCCCGACGGCACCTCGTCGGTCGCGGATACGGTCGCCGACAAGCAGGGACTGGCGCGCCCGGACTTGCCCGTCCATTACAACCCGATTACCCGCTACGCCCAAGCGCAATTGATCGTGACCGTCACCCGGCCGGGCCATACCGACGTGGTGCCGGGCTCTATCACCATCGCCCAGGCGCTTCCGCTTGGCTCTACTCGCCTGCGTGCTCGCCCGTCCTATCTCACCGGTTGGTGCCCCTCCGATCGCGGCGCCTGCACGATTCGGAACGGCGGCACGCTGATCATCCAGGTCGACAGCGATCCCGGCGCGCAGGTGAGCGTAACGCTGATGTATCCGGACGGCACTTCGCTTCCCTGCCCCTCCAACACCCTGACCGGCACGGCTTTTACCAGCAACACGGGCATCTATCGTTGCCAGTTGCCCGTCGTCTTTCAAGGCAAGGGCAAGGACAAGGATTCCACGATCCAGGTCACGGCGCAGGTGAGTGCCGGCGGGTATACGCAGTCGCCGCGGCCACTTCGGCTTAATCTCGCGGGGCGTTAATGCGGCGCTGGCTGCTGGTGGCGTTCGTGCTGCTGGCGGCCGGCGTGGGCGTCTTCACCTACACGTACAACGTCGCCCCCTCGTCGCCATCGCCGTCGCGCGCCAGTACGGTGGCGCCCGATGCCGTCGCGCTGAGTGGGTTCGGCGGCGCTGCCGGCTCCTCCCCCATGCTTGGCATGGGTAGCGGCACCAGCGATATCCTGGATAGCCGCATGGCGGGCACCCTGCGCGCCGCTCACATCGGCGTGCTGCGTTTCGGCGATATTGGCGCGGACGACTACGACTGGCAGGGCGGCTGCATCTACGGTGATATCGGCAGCCGGCCGGAGTGCTACGGCATCGCGGGCCAGGGCGGGAAGCTCGATCAGTTCCTTACCTTTGCCGGCCAGGTCGGGGCGCAGCCGCTGATCGTGGTGAACGGCGAAGTTGATGACCCACAGCAGGCGGCAGGGCTCGTCGCCTACTACTGGCTGCACTGCGTGCATGCGGCTGGCAAGCTCTGCCCCGACCCTTACTGGGAGATCGGCGACTCGCCCGCGTCGTGGAAGCACTTCGCGGTGCCGCTAGCGCGGCGGCAGCCCTCGGATGCGCAGGTAATTCAGCCCGACCAGTACGCGGCGCTGGCGATCGCGTATGCCGCCGCCATGACGCAGGCCACTCCATCCTACGTGACGCGCGCGAACAAGGACTACAAGCTCAAAATCGTGGCGGACGAGTGGATTACCGGCGCTACGGATCAGTCCTGGGTCGATTCCGTCGTCGCCGTCGATACCCATTATGCGCCGCTGCTCTACGCGCCGCCCGGCCCGCCACCCAGCGAGCAGGATGTGATCGGGGCGGTCGAGCATGGCTACGGCGGCAGGCCGGGTCTGGATGCGTGGCTGCAAGACCTGCGGGACAGCCTGGCCCAGTTCAGCCAGTCGGGGTCGATCGGCATCATCCTTGGTCGCTGGTCGATCGATACGAACATCAGTAGCGTGGAGCCCGCCGTATATGGCGGCTATGCCCAGGCCCTGTTCACGGCGCAGATGATCGCGCACGTCTGGCAGGACGCGCAAGGCGGCGGCCGGAACCCGATGTTGATGGTGGTGCAATCGCCGATTACCGGACAGGCGCAGGAGCCGTTCGACATCACCTCGTTGCAGCCGCGGCCCGCCGTCTCCGTCTACACGCTCGTGGATCGCTATTTCGCCTCATACCCTCTCTTGGTTCAGCGAGGGGACGCCGCGAGGCGCGGCGGCGTGGTCGCCGCGGCGGCGCTAGCCGGCACGCATGACGCGCGCGTCTTGCTGATCAACACGAACCGCGACCATGCGCGGACCGTCGATCTGCAAGGCATGACGGCCGGCGCATACGACATGTGGTGGATTGCGCCGGACAGGAGCGCGCCCACGGGCGTGAGCGCCATACACCACGAGCGCGTGAGCGGTGCGCGCGTCACGGTGCCGCCGTGGGCGATCGCCGTGGTACGTGGCGCTTAGCCGCCGAGAAACGGCGAGTATTGCGCCAGGCGGACCAGCGTGCCGGAGAGCACCAGCAAGCCCATTACCACCAGCATGGCGCCGCTGGCCAGGTTGATGAGCGGGATATAGCGCGAGATACGACGGAAGGCAGGCGTGACGCGATCGATCAGCAGGCCGGTGATCAGGAACGGCATGCCCAGGCCGAAGGAATAGATAAGAAGCAGCGCCACGCCTTCCTGGAGGGAGCCGCTGCTGGCGGCCAGCGTCAGGATCGAGCCGAGAAAGGGGCCGACGCAGGGCGTCCAGCCGGCGCCGAAGGCCATGCCGATCAGGGCGGACTTCAGCAGCGCCGGGTCGCCGCGTTCCACTTCCATGCGCCGTTCGCGCATCAAGGGCACGATGCGCAGCAGTCCGCTCACCTGCAGCCCGGCGAGGATCAGCAGGATGCCGGCCACGCGCCGCACCGTCACCTGGTTGGAGCGGAGGTAATCGCCGAGCGAGCTGGCGGTGGCGCCAAGGGCCACGAAGATCAGCGAGAAGCCCAGGACGAAGAACACGGCGTGCAGGGCGATGTGCCAGCGCAGGCGCGCGGGCGGCACGTCGCGGCGCGCGTGCTCGCCCGCCGTGCCGGCCAGATACGAGAGGTAGCCGGGAACGAGCGGGAAGACGCAGGGCGAGAGGAAGGAAGCCAGCCCCGCCAGGAAGGCGCCGCCGATACCGATCGGCGTCAGATCGACCGTCACGAGATCTCCTTATCTAAGGGGCAGGCGGGTATGGGGCAACTGCCGTGCCCATCTCTACCAACCAATATACGCTTGCGCCCTGCTACACGGATCCCGATTGTGGTCCTGCCGTCCACAACGGAATGAAGAAGACGAGGCAACAGGGCGGAAATAGCGCGATTTTCACTGTTTTCCCTTGACGGCGCTACGGGGGCCCGGTATAGTCACTCTTGCCCCCTGCGAGGCGGACCAAAAACCTCGATTTTCTGGTCCAGGTACTTGACAAGCGCTCCCCGCGAATGTTAAGTTAACCCTTGCCCCTTCGGGGGTGGCACCTTGACAAGCAAGCGCGTGAACGCGAAATACCGTCATGCCCGCCGGTCGGCTTTGCCGAGCGGAGGGCGGAAACCAGGGTTTCGTGGAACGCGTGGCAAGCCATCCGCACACAAAACAATAGCGCTTTTGCCTCATAGTGAGGCGCTCCTTTGGGAGCATTTGATGGAGAGTTTGATCCTGGCTCAGGAC
>JANWHV010000037.1 GCA_025450255.1 Chloroflexota bacterium
CCTCTCGTATCAAGCCTCTACAAAGGAGCCTCCACGTGGGTACATCCAGGGCGGTGCTGCCTCCGAGCAAAACGGCGCCGCCATGGGGCGCCGCCTATGGAGGCGCTGGCCGTTCATGATCTTCCCCACGCTGCAGTTCGCGGCATTTTTCGCCGTAGTGCTCCCGTTGTCCTGGCTCTTCATGCCGCGGCCATGGCTGTGGAAGCCCTTCATGATTGCCGCGAGCTACTTCTTTTACGGTAGCGCGGACCCCCATTTCGTCTTCCTCCTGGCGGGCTGCACGATCTGGAACCAACTTCTCGCCACAATCATCGCTTCAAGGGGAATGGGTGAACGCGCGCGCTCGTGGCTGCTTGCACTGGCAATCGCCGGCGACCTCGGCCTCCTCGGCTGGTTCAAGTACTACAGCTTCTTTGCCGGTAACTTCGCAACCTTGAGCGCCCGGCTTGGCGTTCCCGCGCCGCTGCCGCTCCTGCAGGTCGCGTTGCCCGTGGGCATCTCCTTCTATGTGTTTCAATCCATGTCCTATGTCATCGACGTCCGGCGCGGCGCCGCGAAACCGGCCGGCTGGCTCGACTTTGCCCTCTATGCCTCATTCTTTCCCCATCTGATCGCTGGGCCGATTGTCCGCGCCACCGAGCTGGTGCCGCAATTCGCCAAGCCGCGCAATCCCATGCGTATCGAGGCCGCGCGGGCCTTCGGCTTGATAGCGGGCGGTCTGCTGAAGAAAATCGTGCTCGCGGATACTATCGCCACGAAGCTGGTCGACCCGGTTTTCGGATCGCCGTCCGTACATTCGCGCGCCGATATCATCGCCGCCACCTATGGCTACGCGGTGCAGATTTATTGCGACTTCTCCGCGTATTCCGACATGGCGATTGGCCTTGCCCTCCTGCTAGGGTTCCAGTTCCCGCCCAACTTCGATCGGCCGTATGCCGCCGTGACCCTGCGGGACTTCTGGCGCCGCTGGCACATGAGCCTCTCCCGCTGGCTCCGCGATTATCTCTATATCGGGCTCGGCGGGAACCGGAAGGGCCGCGTGCGCACCTACGTGAACCTGATGCTCACCATGCTGCTCGGCGGGCTGTGGCACGGCGCGGCCTGGAACTTCGTGCTGTGGGGCGGCATGCACGGCAGCGGCCTGGCAGTCGAGCGACTGGTGGATGGACGGCGCGAGGCGGAAACTGTCCGCTGGCCCCTGGTGCGCTGGTTCATTACCTTCCAGCTTGTGTGCCTGGCCTGGGTGTTTTTCCGTGCCTATAACCTTGATACCGTGAACGAGATGTAGCGCCGTGTTGTATCCGGAGGCGGGACGGGCACATTGACCATGCCCGTGCTCCTGGCCATAGTGGCGGGTCTCGCAATACAGTTCGTACCACGGGCGCCACTGCTGCAAGCCCGCCTCATGTTCGCGCGCATCGGGCCTGTTCCCCAGGGTATCGTCCTCGCCGCGGTGCTGGTTGTCACCGGTGCGCTGGTTAGTGGCCAGGGCGTGGCGCCGTTCATTTACTACCAGTTCTAAGGAGTCTACGTGTCCGCGTTGCCCGAGTCCGACTTTAAGGCAATGGAATCTTCGCCCGCCTCGACTGGCGTGCCGGTCGAGCAAGCGGAGCGCGGCGCGATACCCGTCGCCGGCGACGATGCCGCACTGTCGCCGACAACCTCGATCTATAAGGTGCTGCTGACGATCGCTATCGCTCTGCTCCTCGGGCTGATCCTGAATGCCCGATCCATCGTGCATGATGCCGCCGGCATGCCCGATGGCGTCGTGCGCGACGCGACCCTCTATATTGGCGATAAGGCGCTGTCGGTCGCCGATGCCACGCATTTGACCTGGCCGCGGGACCAACTGGATACGGCCCTCGGCAATTCTGCCCAGCCGGATATTCCGCCCCTGCTGCAGGTCGGCGCCTTTAATACGCCCGGACCGGCGCGCTCCACGCCGGCGGGGAATCCCACCAGCGCGGTACGAGCGATCGCCATGATTACGACACCCACGGCAACAGCCACGCCGCAACCACCCTCTCCGACCAGCACGCCGCCACCGCCCACGGCCACCGCCACGGCGAGCCCATCAGCCACGCCCGCCTCGTGCCGGCAGCTTGGCCGCGCGATCGAGTGCGGCGCCGGCACGCGTGGCGGAACCGCGCCCAATTCCGTTCCCTGCCGGGGCGGTCGGCAGAAGGTCTATTGTCCGCGCCCGCTCGCCTCGGCTACGGCCTCGGCCACGCCCGTGCCGCCAACCGCCACGCCGACGAACACCAGCGTGCCGCCCACGCCGACCATTACGAGCACGCCGACCGCGACCGCCGGCCCGCCGCCGCGAGCGATCACCCACGCGGAGCCATTGCGTTTGCTCGTCACCGGTGATTCCCTGACCGGTTACATTGGCCCCGAGCTGATCGACAAAGCAATCGTCGCTGGTCCGGTCCACGGCTACGTCGATACGCACAACGGCACCGGCCTCACACGGCCAGATTTTGTGGACTGGTCGCTCGTGGCGCAGAAGCAAGTCGCCGCGGACAATCCGGATGCCGTGGTGGTAATGATTGGTGGCAACGATTTCCAGAACATGACCCTGCCCGGCGGACATTTCTTTACGGCGGGCACGCCGGAGTGGACCGCCGAGTATCAGCGGCGGGCCGAGATCTGCATGCGCATCTGGGCGCAAGGCGGCGCCAAGCGCGTGTACTGGCTCTCCATGCCGCCGGCGCGGAACCCCGACTGGGCGCGTGATGACCGTCAGATAAACATCGCCCTCCAACGCGCGGCCGACGACGTGCCGGGCGCCGAGTTCGTGAACGTGCTGGGACCGGTCACCGATCACGGCAAATATGTAGACTTTATTCACTGGCACGGCCAGTGGGTGCTGATCCGCGAGAACGACGGCGTTCATCTCAATCCCGCCGGCTCCACTATCGTCGCCGGCGAGGTGCTCGATGTGATTCGCCGTGAGTGGCACTTGAGTTGGTAGGGAGAGAGCACATGCGCGTCGCCGTCATCGGGCTGGGAGTGATGGGTGGCGGCATCGCCGCCCGGCTTGCCGCCACCGGCCACACCGTAACCGCGTACAATCGCACCCGATCGCGCGCCGAGGCCCTTATCGCCCAGGGCGTCGCCGTCGCCGATTCGCCGCGTGCCGCCGCCGAGGCCGCCGAGAGCGTGATCCTAATGCTCTCCGACGACGCCGCGACACGCGCTTGTACCGGCGGGCCGGGCGGCATGCTGGCCGGCTTGCAATCCGACGCCCTGGTCTTGCAAATGGGCACGCTCTCACCGGAGTTGACGTTGGACCTTGCCGCGGGCGTGGAGGCACGGGGCGGGCAGATGCTCGACGCGCCGGTAATGGGGAGCGCCAATGAAGCAGTTTCCGGCAACCTATGGATCCTGGCCGGCGGCTCTCCCGAGCTGCTTGAGCGCGCGAAGGCGTTGACCGCCGACCTGGCGAAAGAGGTATATCACGCCGGCCCGCTGGGGCAGGGCACCCGGCTCAAATTGGCGAACAACCTGCTCGGCGCCAATCTCGTCGCCGCGCTGGCGGAAACGATGGCCCTGATTGAAGCCTCCGGCATCGACCCCGCCATCTACGCCACCGTGCTGGCCGGCACCAATCTCGGCACGCGGATGCTCACGGGCAAGGCAAACCAGATGGTCGCGGCCGACTACACGGCCCGTTTCTCGATCGCCAACGAACGGAAGGACGTGGGCCTTGCCCTGGCGCTGGCGCGGGGCTACGGCCTGTCTTTGCACCAGGGCGAGAGTGTCGCGGTACCGTTTGACGAGGCGATTGCGCGTGGCCTGGGCGAGAAAGACATCGCGGCCATACGATTGATGGCGTCATGAGCGCGCCGGCCCGTGCAGATGCATATCGCGGCGTATTCCCCGTGCTTCCAACCACCTTTGACGAACATGGTGGGCTGGACCTAAAGAGCCAGAAGCGGGTGGTGGATTTCGCCGTCGACGCGGGCGTCGAGGGTATTTGTATACTTGCAAACTATTCGGAGCAATTCTCGCTCACCGACGACGAGCGTGATCTCCTGACCACGACGATACTGGCGCACGTGGCGGGGCGGATACCGGTGATCGTTACCACGAGCCACTATAGCTCGGCCATCGCCGCGAGCCGATGCCGGAGGGCCGAATATCTGGGCGCCGCCATGGTGATGCTGATGCCGCCGTATCATGGCGCCACTATCCGCGCGAACGAATCCGGCATACTCAGTTTCTTCCGCGTCGTGGCCGAGGCGATCGATATTCCGATCATGATTCAGGACGCGCCGGTCAGCGGCGTCACGCTCTCCACCACGCTGCTGGCGCGGCTTGCCACGGAAATACCAACGGTCAGCTACTTCAAGATCGAGACACCCAGCGCGGCGGCCAAGCTGCGCGAGTTGTTGGAGCGCGCCGGCGTCGCCATCGAAGGACCGTTTGACGGCGAGGAAAGCATCACCCTGCTGGCCGATCTCGATGCCGGCGCGACCGGGACCATGCCGAGCGCGTCAATTCCCGACCTGCTGGGACAGGTCGTCAGGCTGTACCGCGGCGGCCGTCGAGCCGACGCTGTCACGCTCTATGAACGCGCGCTTCCGCTTATCAATTTCGAAAATCGGCAGTGCGGCCTGCTCGCGGCAAAGGTATTGTTGCACGAAGGCGGGGTGATCGCATACGAGACGGCGCGGCATCCCTTCGCGCCCCTGCACCCGGACGCGCGCGCCGGCCTGATCGAGATCGCGCGCCGCCTCGATCCCCTCGTGCTCCGCTGGAGGCAGTGACGGGGTTGAGCCGAGATACGTGTAAAAATAGGAATTAGGCGGGCAGTATGGCGGGCAACTCGCCCGGCTCCTGCAATGGCAACGTCATCTCTCCATCGAGCGGGGTGGGTGTCACGTCCAGGTTGACCGCATACTCGCCGAAGCGCTTGACCATGCGGGTGAGATAGGGACTGAGGCCGGCCACTGCTGCCTGTGACACGGGGTAGCCCTCCCGGATGCTCTTTATAAAACACCGCGCAGACGCAACTGATAGTCACTTTAGTGCTGCGAGGCTAAACGTCATTTCGCGTACCGCGTCCCCCGCACGCGACAGACATGCCCGATCGGTGTCATTCAATTCGGTTTAGCCGCTCAGACAGGGCGTTCGATGGACGCGTGAGACGAGCCGATCACCAAAAAGGCGAAGCTGGTCAGG
>JANWHV010000038.1 GCA_025450255.1 Chloroflexota bacterium
CCGCGGACGGCAAAACCGGATCGGGCAACTCCGCGCCGAGAAAGGCATCAACGTCCGGCCAGTCGACGGCATCGGTGGGGAAAGGAGCCGATCGTGGGGACATGCCCCAGGTTGACGGCATGGTCTTCTGAATCTCCAATATATCCGTGAAAAATTGGCTGATCGTGGGCAGCGACGCTCTCCCAATCGGCCGCTGATACCGCATGCCGGCCGCTCCTAGCAAGGCGATATCCACGCACCCCTCGGCGCCGCTTGAGCGGTCAAGCAACGTGCGCGCGGCGCGTGCCGCGAAGGTTGCCTCGCCGGCGAGCCTGGCCGCGAATCCCGCCACGCATAGACGCCGGTATGCCTCGTGATCGAGGCTGGACGGCCGGCGAAGCCGCGCCGCAATCCCGCGCGCGGCGACCATCGCCGCGGAGAGTGGATAGAGGTATATCGCCCATGTCAGCGGATCGATCAGATCCATCGTCGGTATGGTCAAGATTGGCGAATCGCCTGTCGCCGGTGTAGCCTCAAGGCCACATGCGATCAGCCGCGCCGCGAACTGCTCGCCGACCTCGCTCATCGCGGACTCGTAGCGATCGGTGGGACAAAGGGTTGGTATCTGTATCGATACGCCTTCCGCGACAAGCTTGCGCACGAACAGGTCTACCGTGCCCAATTGCCAGCGCGTGCCTAACAATCCCAGGTGCGCGTGTACTTGACGCAGGGCGGCAACGCCGATACCAATCCCGGCGAGCGCGCGTTCACGCGCGGGGTGACGTTGCCCAAACACCAGTGGACGAAGCGCGGCGAGTTGTTGTTCGACGCCATCCAGCCCATCGCGTAACAGACGCGTAACCGCTGTTCCCTGTCGTCGCGTCAGGTGCCGTGGGTCGTTCAGCAGCGACCGCACGAAGATTAACCGTTCACATGCTTCGCAAAATGCAACTGACAGCACCGTCGACGCGTCTATGCGGCACGCGGACGCGGATTCAGCTACCGCGGGCACGCCGTTCGCGCCTCCCGCCACGGATACGTCTGATGCATATTGGCCGTGCTTTCCTGCTAGAATTGTTTCGCGCCAGATTCGAGCGCCGGATGCCGGTCGAACGCGGAACCCTTGCGGCCTGGGACGGAGCCCAACAAGTATACTTTACCACTGCGGGGCCGTGCCATGGATGGGGAGGATAATGGGACAACCTCGGCTGCTGGTATTTGGCGATATTCACGGCGCCGTATCGACATTGCGCCGTATCCTGTCTCGCCTCAAGCCCGCGCCGGACGATACCCTGCTTTTTCTTGGCGATTACATAGATCGCGGCGAGGATTCGCGGGCCGTCCTGGATCTGCTGATGGAACTGGAGCAAAAGCATAACTGCATTTTTCTCATGGGAAACCATGAAGACATGTTTCTCAAGGCATACGATGGCGCCGAGACGGATTGGGGCCTCTGGCTCACCAACGGCGGGCTCAAAACACTCCTCGATTTTGAGAGCGTGTTACCACCGGACCACTATGTCGCCTGGATGCGGCGTCTGCGGCTCTATTACGAAACCGACCAGTATTATTTTGTTCACGCCGGGCTCCAGCCAGGCGTCAACGCCGAGTATACGTCGAATGTCGACCGCTTATGGATCCGAGAGCCGTTCCTCAGCAGCGACTATGATTGGGGCAAAAGGGTGGTGTTTGGGCATACCGTACAGTTCGGCAAGCCGCTCGTCCAACTGAACAAAATAGGCATCGATACCGGCGCCTTTATTCAGGGCCTGGGAAAGCTCACCTGCCTGGTCCTACCGGAGGGGCGCTTTATTTTCAGCAACGGGCGGAGCAGGAAACTCATTTAGGCGAGGTAATGCGCCGTGAGCGGTATAAAGAACAGCACGACCAAGCAGAGCACGAGCGCGGCGACCGCTATACCCTCGCTGCCTCGAATGTGCTTGATGCTCGAATAGCCGACAAACACCGCGGCCAGGATTTCGGCGATAACGGCCTCGGCAAACAGCATCTGAACTCCCACTCCTCCTCAACGCCGCGAGCCGCTCTCGCGGCATGAATGCCGGGACGCCAGCATGGTACCATACCAGCCGCCTCTCCGCGTACCCACACCGCCTCGGGCCGATTGAAATGGGGTCAAGTATGACCACGACGTATACGTCACATACGGTCGCCGGGTTCACCGAATCCGTTATTCGCGAAATGACGCGCCTGATTGCTCGCTATCATCCCGATGACGGCGTGAATCTGGCACAGGGATTCCCAGATTTTCCCGCGCCAAGTGAAATCAAGGAAGCTGCTTGCACCGCGATTCGGGACGATTTCAATCAGTATGCAATCACCTGGGGCACCAAGCCGCTCCGAGACGCGATCGCCCGCAAGACCAGCTGCGCGTGGGGCCGCGACGTCGATCCCGAGCGCGATATCACGGTGTGTTGTGGCGCGACCGAAGCGATGATTGCCACTATCATGGCCACCGTCAATCGAGGGGATGAGGTTGTCGTGTTCTCACCGTTCTATGAGAATTATGGCCCTGACTGCATCCTTGCCGGCGCCGTTCCCCGCTTCGTTTCGCTCAAGCCGCCGGTCTGGGACTTTGACGACGACGAGTTGGCGGCCGCTTTTACGTCCCGTACACGAGCAATCATCGTCAACACGCCGCACAATCCGACCGGCAAAGTCTTTTCCAGGCATGAGCTCGATCGCATCGCCGACCTCTGCATCCGTCATGACGTGCTCGCCTTCACGGACGAGATTTACGAGCACATGGTCTACGACGGCGAGCACGTTAGCCTGGCAACCTTGCCCGGCATGGCCGAGCGGACGGCGACGATAAGCGGCCTTTCCAAGACGTTCAGCGTGACCGGCTGGCGTCTTGGCTATGCAATCGCGCCGGAGAACATTACCAATGCAATCCGGAAAGTTCACGATTTTCTGACGGTTGGCGCCCCTCATCCACTACAGGCCGCCGCCGCGGTCGCCTTGTCGCTTGGCGACGACTATTACGCGCTCCTCCTTGCCGATTACCGGCAACGCCGAGATTACCTGGCGCCACGACTTGCGGACGCCGGCTTCACACCATACACCCCCGCTGGAGCGTATTACATCCTGGCCGGCATTGACGGATTTGGCTTCGCCGACGACATCAGTTTTGCGCGCTACCTGGTGGAGCACATCGGTCTCGCGGTGGTACCCGGCAGCAGCTTCTTTCCGGCGTCAGGTGGCGGGTCAGGCTTCGTCCGCTTCGCGTTCCCGAAAAAGATGAGCACGCTTGAGCGCGCGGCTGAGTTGCTGCGGCGGATTGAGCGGCGGTAAATGCTCGTCGATCGTCGAACAGTACGGCGTCCCCATGTGTCCATGTTCCTAGTCAATGTAGGCGTGCGCGGAGAGGCGAAGGTCTTCTCAACTCCAGGGAATCTGGTTTCAACTTGATTTGGTCATCTTAGCCGGTTGATGTGTACAGAGGCTCGGCGGCACTGCGCCAACAATGCGCGACGGCGTCGTCTCTCATGTATCTGTAGGCCAGGAACACGGCCATGAGCAGTCCAGCGGTGAATATAACGACGCCGGCCCGGCCCAACTCATCAGAAAGGAGTCGTTGATGCATATCGGACAGTACAAGCGTGTTAGGATTCTGGCGCCACGGGCCGAAAGTTAGATACGACGCGTATAAAGAGTCGGCGATCGCCGATTCGATCGCAACGAAGAAAAGCAGGTTTCGAGCACGGTGTCGTGTGTCGACTAGCCCCGCCAGATACACGATCCCGAGCACGATAGCACCCGCCATGGAATTCATTGCCTTTCCGTCCGTCATCTTGGCCGGCTCTAGCAGGATCGCACCGAGCAAAGCACATGCGCCCACGCTGTAAGCAATGATCATTGCATCACGTGAGTATGTTCCCCGTCGGCGCCACAGAATGATGCACACACATGCCACCACGCCTTGAGCACCGGTGTACGTATTGAAATAGAACTGTTGGCCGGCGATAACCGCGAGCCACCGTCCAAGGCCGGAACTCAGTTGCTGAGGTTGTACAGCATTCAGCAGCGGCACCGGAATAAACGAATACAGCAAGCCGCCGATCTTGTTGTCGATCCACGCGCCTGGTGCAAGTTGGTGTGCGTTAGTTGTAGGGCTTGAGAGAAACACATCACCGACGCTATATTTGTGTATTCCCCAGATAACCCATGGAGCACTGAGCAGGATCGCGGCAGCTACCCCGTATGCAAGTCCACGTAAGCGTGGTGCGTCGAACCGGCGCGTAGCCCATAAGTACACCAGGATCGCAAGTAGATAGACAATGGCTGCCGTATGCACATATGCCGCCATTACGGCAGAGAATATGCTAACCGTGATTTTCCAGTCCACGGCTGGCTTCGGTTGTTCACTCGTGTCTCGCGAGCGCAGCAGCCAATACACGGCAAGCACTTCAAATGCCGCGGAAAGCACCTTGGGCCACGGGTAAACGGCAAGATGGAGCACAAAAGGATTCATTATCAGCAGACAGCCTGCAATGGCGCCCGTGCGCATCCCGCGTCGCTGGGCGACAAGAAGTGTTGGGCCGGCAATCACGGCTGACCAAACCACCGCGGCAATCTGATATGCCGCAAGATGACCTGCGTCGATGGCAGTAGTGATCCCGCACAGCAAGTTGAACAATGGCGGACGAGTGGTCAGGATTCCCCCATCATATACGGGCGCAACGCAGTGTGTCTGTAGATTTGAGCAGGTGCGCGCAACATCTTCGACGCTCACCATATTGCCATACACCAGAGCACGGTGAAATTGCACCCACCAGTCGGCGAACCAATCGGCCCCGCCAAACGTGGGTAGCAATGCCTCTACGCCCAGGAATTCGGCGGCAAGAAGAAGCCAGAATAGGCTGACCTGTTTCGCTCGCGCGTCCAGTCGCATATCCGTGCCTCGCATCAGCGCTACCACGAGACCGCAGGCGCCGACAAGCAGTGACGTGATGATGGCAATCCACTCACTTGAATGGGTTAGAAAACTACCAAGCGCGGCTGTGCCGCAGACGACGGCGGAGAGTGGCCCCGCGCACGCAACACGCTCGGCGGCACTCAGCCACGGAGCATGTACCAATAGTCCGTAGCCCGGCAGTATCGACATCGCGATCGTGACTGCCAGCACTAGCATTAAGTTCTCCATTCCTTGCAGTATGACGGGTGCCCGTCAGCGCCTCAATAAGAAGGTTGGTTTGGATGGTATTACCCATCCTACCGGCCAGTTGTGTTGGCGCGCCGGATCCTTAGAACCTTGGCGAACATCAGAGCCTCGCGAAACTGATACGTGCTATCCTGCCCCACTTGGTGTCGAGCGCGGTCCACCTGTACATTTTGCGGATGTTTGATCAACCCGCGCATCTCGCCCTACCACGCATCGTTTTGTACTGGATCGTCGCAAGGAGCCGGCGAGTGTTGGCGCCGAGGTCCGCTTGAAGGTCAATTTTGGCCTGTCGAAGGTCAGGCCGGCGGAACCCACTTATTTTGGTGAAACGGATCTCTTGCGCCCCGCGCGCTGTGGAGCGGCGGTAGCACGGGCGAATATGGCCGCGCATGTCTCTGGCGAGGCATCTCGATCGGGGAAGAATGCTGCCATGTCATTGGCCGCACGGAGACTTAGCGCAGCCTTTGACCAGTGCTCAGATCCGCAGGTCGAGGCAACGATTTTCTGATGGGCAGTGCGCAGCTACGTACAAGGCATCACGTGTATAATCACGCCCCAGGCGAGCGGGCGGAATGCAATCAGCCAAAGGCTGATTGGGTGATTGTGGCG